>NZ_JBGULU010000001.1:0-2065 GCF_045116495.1 Methanobrevibacter sp.
ATATAACATTAACATAAGTAATTAGATTTTAACATAATTACTTCAAGTACTTAAATACTTTTTGCAAAAATGATTAATTTGTGGGAATACTATGAGAACCATGATTAAATATTTAAGACAGGAGCTCAAAATGAGCCAAAAAGAACTGGGGGATAAGGTTGGAGTTACCCGGCAAACCATTAACGCACTTGAAAACGGGAGGTATAATCCATCTTTATTTCTGGCATATGAAATAACCCAGGTTTTTAATAAAATGTTATTCAAAGGTGATCGAGAACAATATTTCGTTATGGAAGATATTTTCATTTTCGATGATGATTACTATTAGGTGATAAAAATGATTTTAGATATATACAAAGACGCACTAGAATATTCAGCTAAAGACTGGAAAACATTAGTGATATTGGGGGTAATGTGTTTTTTCAGCTTTTTGTTGCTTCCGATATTCTTAATCACAGGTTACAATTACAGAGTTATTGAAAATGCAGTACATGGGATTATTAATGGAAGGGATCCATTACCTGGCTTTGAAGATTTAATAGACATGTTTGTTGATGGTATTAAAGTTGTAATAGTTCAGATAGCCTATTTGCTTGTACCCTGCATCGTATTTATTATCTTTGCACTTATTGCAAGTCAATTAGCAGACTTTGCTTCTGTTGCGATAATGGTTATAGGATGCTTAATCACTTTTGTCCTTGTTGTAATTGCATGTTTGATGAACCAAATGGGAATATGTCATATGGCATACAATGAGGGAGCGTTTACAAAAGCATTCGCAATAAGTGAAATAAAAAAAGTAGTTGATGATATCGGATGGTTTAAATGCATTGCAACATACTTGGGATTAATAATCATAACTGTAGTCATAAGTGCTGTTGTAACTTCAATTATATATGCAATATTTATGGTGTTTGGAATTTCAGGTGCTGTTTTAGGTGCTGATCCTAGTGGAATATTTATATTGGGATTATTGTTCAATTCAGCAATAACTATGTTTATTGTAGGACCGTACTTAAGTATATTCAATTCAAGGTCTATAGGATTATTATACACAATGCAAATTTAGGTGATTAATATGGCAAGCATAACAGATTGTGTCGTTGAAGGATTAAAATATCCATTCAATGACGTTAAAAAGGTTTTAGGATTTGGTGTTCTATTAGCATTAATGAGTGCATTATCAACATTCATTGGTTTAAAGTCTTTTGATGTTTTTAGAGAAATACTGAATATAATGGAAAATACTAATGTTACTTTAGCATCACGCATACCTCTTTCACAATTGCCGGGGGCCGACATTAATTTAATAATTGGTTTGGCTGCTGTTAGCCTGATTGTAACATTATTCATATTGGGGTATCAATATGATTTAATTAAATTCTCAATTGATAAAAAACAGGATCTTCCAGGATTCAGCGACATATTGGGAATGTTTCTCAACGGAATACAGTATTTCCTTGTAATCGTTGCATACAATATCATTCCATTGATTATATTGATTGGTGGAATAATGTTGATTGGCGATTCATCAATATTGCCTGTTGTTATCTTAATTTCAATATTGCTCTTTATAATTGCATATTTCATCGAAATTATGGCGTTAAACAATATGATTGCCCATGACAATATTAAAAAAGCATTTGATTTAAGAGAAATAATGGATAATATTTCAAATCTTGGATGGGGCAAGTACATTGGAATAATTCTCTTTACAATCCTGGTATATATGATCATCATGGCTGCTGCAGGATTTATATTGAGCATTATATCAGTATTGTTTGCAGCAACTATCAATAATCAGGCAGTAGTTATATCATTTGTTATTGCAATAATTGAAGGATTATTCGTTGACTCTTATATGAGTGTATTTTTCAACAGAGTCTGTGGATCAGTATATAGAGAATCAATTAAATAGTTAGGATGTTTTTAAACATTCTAATTTACTTTTTTTTAATTTTTTTAAGGGAGATTTATGTATGGTAGACTACGTTATCGAAACAAATCAGTTATCAAAAATATATTCCAAAAATAAGGTTGTAGATTCTGTTAACATGCATGTTGA
>NZ_JBGULU010000002.1:0-4080 GCF_045116495.1 Methanobrevibacter sp.
GAAATCATATTTTGTGATTGTCATATTTCAGAATCATTTAAAAAATTTTAAATATCTTAAATTTTTAAATAAAAAACAAGTAAACCATATCATATTTTTTTAGTTTTTTATCAAATATGGTTTATAATATTTAATTGGTGATTAAAATGGATATAAAAAAAGTTGTAGTAGCTGGCGGAGGAGTATTAGGCAGTCAGATTGCTTATCAATCAGCATTCTGTGGCTTTGACGTAACCGTCTGGCTTAGAAGCGAAGGTTCAATCGAAAGAGCCAAACCAAAATTTGAAAGACTCCTTAACATATATCAGGGCACACTTGAACAGATGAAAACAGACAAAACCGCATACTGCAGAGGATTCAGCAAAAATCCTGACCTGAGCGATGAGGAAATAGATGCCCTAAAAGAACAAGCACAAAAAGCGTTCGATAGCTTGACATTAACCACAAGCTATGAAGAGGCAGCAGAAGACGCAGACCTCATAATCGAAGCAATTGCAGAAGACCCTGCTCAGAAAATTGCATTCTATGAGGAACTTGCAAAATATCTTCCTGAAAAAACTGTTATCGTTACCAACTCATCCACACTGCTTCCAAGCCAATTTGCAGAGCACACCGGAAGGCCTGAAAAGTATCTTGCATTCCACTTTGCAAACAACATATGGGCTCAAAACACTGCTGAGGTAATGCCTCACCCTGGAACCGAACAGGAATACTTTGATTTGATTGTCCAATATGCAGAAGACATCAACATGGTTCCTATCAAAGTATTAAAAGAACAGCCTGGATACGTACTTAATTCACTGCTTGTTCCATTCCTATCTGCAGGACAGGCATTGTGGGCTGAGGAAGTTGCAGACCCTGAAACAATAGATTTGACCTGGAGACTTGCTACCGGCTCACCGAACGGACCGTTCCAGATTCTGGACATTGTAGGACTTGTAACTGCATACAACATCATCATCATGGACCCTAGATCCCAAGACCCTGAAACAACACAGGGAAAAATTGCCAAAAAGCTTAAGGAAAAAATAGATGCCGGTGAAACAGGTATCAACGCAGGCAAAGGTTTCTACGAATACTGATAACTTTAAAGCGAATAGATGATTTAATATCATTTATTCATCTTTTTTTCTTTAGATTTCTAAAAAAAGTTAAAACAATGAATTAATCATTATTCTTTTTAATTAAATTTTCAAGGTTTTCAAACTTCTCATCGAACTTGTCCAACTTGCCGTTCAATTCTTCGAACTTGTCCAACTTGCTGTTCAGTTCTTCAAGCTTGTCATCATACTCTTCAAACTTATTGTGATATGTTCTTGTCAGGATTGCAGCCATCAGCGTTGCAGTACCGACACCTGAAATGATAAAGCCAGACCAAACCAATACTATACTATTCAGCTTACCTGGAACGGAATCTCCCAAAACAGCATAACCGTTACTTGTAAATGCATTCGAAACCATGACAATTGCATTTAGAGGATTGTTATTTTCCACAAAGTTAGTGATGATAAAGCTAACAAAAATTATTGAAAACAACAAAATTATGGTTATTCCCAAACCGTGGGACTGTGTATAATCCTGAAATTTGTTATAATAATATCTGATATAATAAATAAAAACAGGTACATGAATTAAATCAAACAATCCAATCAATGAATACTTAAACATCAAAAATGTTAAAGCTCCGTAAGGAACAAGCAACAATACCATCAGTTTACCTTTCCATGTGCTCTTATCAATGGTTAATGCAATATAAAGTGAAAGACAAACATCCAATGCTACAAGATACATTACATCATAAGTTATAAATATTAACGAATACATCACATTAATAAAACATAATGCCATCAAAATCAAGTAGGAAACTTGCTTTAAAGTATGAATTTCATCTTCAGGAAGATATTCTATTGGATTAAAAAAAGCACTGTTAAATTTGGGCTTTAATTTAAAAATAATTAATCCGATTCCCACTAAAAGCAAAAATATAACAATTTCACTAAAAAACTCTAACAGAGGCATGAAGAACTCCATTTAATTCACCTATTTAATTATATGAAAATACAATTATAAAAAAATTTGTTTTTGATGGTATCCGACCAGTTTAATGCAATTAAAAGGAAAAATCCAAACAAGGAAACCCCTGAACTTTAATGCAAAATTTAAAAAAATAATTTTAAATATTAAATTAAGAAAGCTATTATAAACAAAAGCTACTGATTGACATGAATATATTAGGCTATTTAACAAATCCAAACATAATCATTACATAGAATGTAATTACTTGAAATCATAGAATATTGTTTTGTTTTCCCAGGTAGTCAGCTTATATCCATCTTCCTGACGTTCGATGTTTTCCATCGGCACCAGAGGCACTTTTCCAAGTCCGCCAGGGGCATTGAATACATATGTAGGTTTGCACATGCCGCTTGTTCTTCCTTCAAGATGCTTCATGATTTCAAGGCCTTTTGAAATATCCACCTGGAAGTGGTTAATTCCCTTCACCTCTTTTGGATGGAACAGGTAATAATTGATTACACGATACTTGTGAAGTTCCTCATTGGTCTTTTGAATGCAGTACTTGTCATCGTTTACATTTCGCAGAAGCACCATCTGGTTTCGCACAGGTATTCCATGGTCAACCAATATGTCAATGGCTTTAACGGCCTCAGGGGTAATCTCACAGGCATGGTTGAACTGTGTCGAAAGCTGCACCCTGTATTTTCTAAGAAGACCTGCAAGTTCCTCATCTATTCTGAATGGAAGGGTTGCCAGTGTCCTTGTGCCCACCCTTATCACATCAACATGACCTATCTGAGATACCTTTTCAAAGATTTCTTCAAGTTTATCGTTTGAAAGCAGCAATGCGTCTCCGCCGGTAATCAGTACTTCCCTTATGGTTTCATTGTTTTTTATGAATTCTATTGACTCGTCAATCTCCTCTTTTGATGAGTTTCTGTCATGTTTGCCTATCAGTCTGCGGCGCTGACAGTGTCTGCAGAACATCGGACATGCATTGGTAACGTTGATAATAAGCTTATTTGGATATCTTCTGGTGATTTTTCCGGAAGGATTGGACTGTTCCTCATTCATCGGATCCAATTGACCTCCTTCATCCAATTCAAGAATATTCGGAAAAGACTGTAATTTTATGGGACAGTCAGGATTATTGAAATCTATTAATGAAAAGTAATATGGAGTTATAGCACATCGGTATTCCTTACTTACTATTCTTATATTTTCATATTCCTCTTCTGTGAGGTTAGTGTATTTTGAAATTTCATCAACAGTAGTGATGCGATTTTTCATTTGCCATTTAGGATTGACCCAGTCATCTTCAGTCGCATTCAGTTCCTTTAAAATTTTATTTTTAGTATTAACGTATAAACTGTTGGAAAATTCACTGCATCCAATTCTAACTTTTGACATATGCTTCATATCTTCACGAGCTATCATATCAAGTTCATTGGAACGGACTAATGATTTTTTTCTATTGATATTTATACTATCATACCTCAATATATTATCATTTTATAGATTAATTGTTAAAATTATATATAATAAGTATTATATCTTTTTTGATAATCTGGCCTTTATGTAATCTATATTTGTCATAAATAGAAAAAAACATCTAATCTTCCACTTATTTGGCCGAACACTTTAAATACTAACATCTTAATAACAAATATTAGAGGTGGACTATGACACTAATTGATGAAGTAAAAATGAAATGTTCAGTATGCGGCAAATCATCATTACAGCCAGTGTTAATGAGTTCCAATCAAATGGGCTATCAGGACATGGATACAAGACCGTCAGAAATGTATCGAAGCACAATGGAAACATGGATTCTGGAATGCCCTCATTGCGGATATGTTGCCTCAAGCCTTGATGATGATTTGATAATAAGCAGCGCCTACCTGAAATCCCAGGAATATGAAACCTGCAAAGGCATTGAATTTAAATCATCCCTTGCTGAGAAGTTTTACAAACAATACCTGATTGAAAATGAGAAATTTGAAGAAATAGATTCATTTTTTGCCATCCTGCATTGCGCATGGGCATGCGATGATGCAAAAGACC
>NZ_JBGULU010000003.1:0-13344 GCF_045116495.1 Methanobrevibacter sp.
ATCGAATAAATCGATTTTATCATCAAACTTTGCCATTTTTTCCCTCCTAAATAAATAGAGTTTAACTAATATACCACTCTCAATGGTAAATTTTTTACCAAATTGAGTATTTAGCTACAAAGCAAGTTTTTGCAATAGCCAGCCATATGGTATACAAATTTTATTTTATAAAAGATATAATATAAAGATTACCTCTAAAAATTTTTAGAAAACTTTATAAAGTATAATAAAAGATTTTTTCTTTAAGAAAAACTACAGCAAAAGTATTACTTTTTATTAATGATTAAATTAGTTAAAATATAAAAAATAAAAATACAATTAGATTAAATTAAAAATAAATAAATTTAATAAAGTATTTAATAAAAATAATAAAAATATTCTATTTTGATTAAAAATAAAGCAATATAAAAAATTATTACTTTTAGATGTCTAAGTAATAAATATTACTAAAAGTAATACAAAATTTTCACCTGAAAAAAATGCGATTTTTATAAATAAAATGAAATAAAATATACTATATTATGCAAGTTGTAGCGGATGTTGGAGGAATACCTGGAAAAGATTGTAACGGATTTTGCAAATACTGTTACTTCAGGAAGGTAAAAGATATTAAAGTATTTGGCTGTGCTCACTGTTTACCTAATAAAATTGGCTGTGAAAGATGTAGTAAAGGAGTAGCTGAATCTCAAAGTGCATTTAAATCACCATTTGAAGTAATGAATGATGTTCAAAGCGCATTAATGATGTCAATGGGCAGAGGAGATATTTCGGCATATATAAGCGGTGGGGGAGACGTAAGCTGTTATCCTTACCTTGAAAATTTAACGGCGAATCTGAAACAATTCAACATCGAATCCGTGTTGGGATATACTTGCGGAAAAGGAATAAGCGATAGTGAAACCGCTACAAGATTAATTAACAATGGCGTTAAAGAAGTTTCATTTACTATTTTTTCATCAGACCCAAAACTTAGGAAAGAATGGGTTAAAGACAAACATCCCGAAGAAGCACTTAAGGCATGTCAGATATTTTGTGAAAACATCAAACTTACCGGAGCGGCTGTAATAATCCCAGGAGTTAATGACGGAGATGTTTTAAGAGAGACCTGCAACTCCCTTGAAGAATGGGGCGCAGAGGGAATGCTTTTAATGAGATTCGCAAATACATTTAATGAAGGTTTAATTTTAGGAAATGAGCCTATCATTAAAGGCATAGAATCACAGCCTGTTGAAGAGTTTTCTGAACTGGTAAAACAAATAAACAGCGAATATAAATTCAGAGTCAGTGGAACACCATTATGTGATCCAGTAACAGGAGGACCATTTGCAATAGCAAGTGATGAGAATGAAATATTCCTGCAGTTTATCAAACCAATTACCGGCGAAGCAACAATAATTACCTCTAAAATTGCAGAACCATATATTTCTAAAATATTTTCCAAATTAGAAACAGGTGACAATGTCAATGTTGTTGCTGTTGAAAAGGAGATAGCCTGTTTAATTACAAAAGAGGATTTGGAAAAACTTGACCTGAGTGAAATAAAACAAGCAGTAATCATTCCCGGAAGGTCTTTTGTCCACCAGCTTGATGCAGAAAGAATTTTAAGTGCGGACGGCATTGAAAGAATTGTAGGCCGTGGCCCTGACACATTAACAGTCGATGGAGAGCTAAGCATAGACATGACTGATGAAAATGTCATAGAAAGAGAATTAGAACAATTTAATGATTTGGTTGATGCAGTCAATTTCTTTGGAATGAGAGTAATCCGCTAAAAAAAGAAAAATTAGTTTGAATCCTCAATAAGAGAACTCTCACTATTTATTTTTACTAAGATATAATCATACATAAATGATCTTTTAATTTCAGCCAGTTCTGATAATTTTTTACCGTCAATAACAACATTTGCTATTACATCAACATAACTATCATAATTTAATTTTACACGAACACCGTCTAACTGAGATGTAACTGGAGCTGGAGAAATGACGTCTTTAATTTCTTTAACTTGATTTTCAATTGCATTTTTAACAACAATGGATGGGACTAATGGTGCATCAAGAGCCATTTCACGTTTTTTATCATTTAATATTTTTTCAATGGTTTCGACCAGATTATCAAGTGCACGTATATCTGGACCTCTTCTAAGTCTTCTTGGGATTCTTCCCAGACCTCCTACATATGCATCAGCACCTGGAAGGTCAGCTACATCAAGATATGGAGATCCTGTAACAATTACCGGAATGTCAATGTTATCATATAAGAATGCTTTTTCTTTAATACAATTTTCAAAACTTCCTAATGCAAAAACAGCAATGTCATGTTCTTCAATTAAGCTTCTTTCCTCTTCAGTGATTCCAGAAGTTCCTTTACCATCTCCTCTTGCAAGACCTATCATGTTATCTTTTGCACCATACTCACGCAAATATTCAGAAATATCACATGCCGCATGAGGCAAATGGTGTCTTGCCAAAGTTGGTGAGACAATAGCTATTTCGGAACCTGCCATAGGAGCAACGGATAGCTTTCCCAATAATTCTTTTGATTTGGATTCAATCTTGTCCACATCTTCCAAAGGAACTGCAATATTCAATACCAATTCCATCTGCTGAATGCTTTCCTGAAGAATAAATCCTCCTAAATCTTCAATTAATTCTTTTATTTCTTCACTTTTGTGAACTCCACCATTAAATGTTAATGTTTCATACATATTAACAACTCTCGAAAAATGCAATTGTAATAATCATATTTTTACTTTATATATTATATTAAATTTTCTAAAATGGCATATCTCATTTCTATTTTTTCAAAGGGGTTTTTAGAAATGCTATTGTGAGAAGGTATTTCAACTAGGTTTTCGGTTTCTATGACATTATCTTTCAGATAATCTGGATAGATTACATATTCAAAGTTATCTGAAACTATATTAAAACCGACATCTGAAACAATATCCTTTAGAAATTCAGAATAAACCTTAACATTAACATCCCGTTTAAAATCAGCATTCAAGTATTTTTTAGCCAGTTGATAATCCTCAAAAAACTTTTGAATATCCATATCAGATAGTTCATTTCCGGTGATTTTGGAAACCTTCTTAATGCTTTCAAAGACTTGTGCAGGAGTATTGATTTTTATAGGCAATGATTCCATTTCAACCTTACTTTCAGAAAGCAAAATGGCTAAATCCCCTTCTTCCTCATCTGGAAATTTATTTACAACATAATCTGTGATTCCCGCTAATTTTACAATTTCCTCACACATAGGTGTTGTGACAATTTTCATATTAATTATTATATATCAACAGTTATAATAAATTATTTCATGAAAGTTACATTAAGTTTTGAGACAACAACCAGTGAAGACGTATCCATCATGGTTGATGCTTTAAGAGCAAGTTCAACAATGACATTGGCATTGGATAAATTTGAAAAAATAATCCCATGTTTTTCAGCCGAAGAAGCTTTAAAAATAAAGGATGAAACTGGAGGAGTCCTTGCAGGAGAACGTAAAGGAAAAAAAATTGATGGATTCGATATAGGCAACTCCCCAACCGACATTGAGGAATTGGAAACAGATGCAAAAACATTAATATTGACCACAACCAATGGAACACGAATACTAGAAAATATGAATTCAACAGTCCTTGTAGGATGCCTTATTAATGCAAAAGCAGTTGGCAGCGCATCTGCAACAATTGCCCAAAACCATATTGATGTTGTTATGGCCGGCGTCAAAGGCCAATTCGCACTGGAAGACTTTCTATCTTCAGGTGAAATACTATACTGGATTTGTCAAAACTTAGATGATTATGAAATAAATGACCTTGCAAAAGCGGCCATAATAGCCAGTAGAGATTATAACTCACTGAAGGCAGGATTTTATAATTCCCGCACAGGAAAACGCTTATCATCACTGGGATATAAAAAGGACATTAATCTGTGTTGTAAAAAAAATATTAGTGAAAATGTAGCAATATATAAAAATCAGGAATTAAAATTGATTTAAAGATTAACTTTATATATTTAGATTTCAAAATATTAGATAATATCAATTTAAAAGAAGTGTTTGTTTTGAAAAGAGAATGTTTAACCATAATAGGTACTGCACACGTATCTGCAAATAGTGTTGAAGAAGTTAAAGATGCTATTTATGAACAGCAGCCTGAGGTAGTAGCTATTGAACTTGACAGAGGAAGATATACTCGTGTTAAAAAAGAGATGGCTGGAATTGAAGAGGACGATACAATTTCAGTTACCCAAATAATCAAAGACAATAAAGTAGGCTTGTTTTTTACCACAACACTTCTTGGATATTTTCAATCCAAAGTTGGGGAGGACGTTGACGTAAAACCAGGGTCCGAAATGATTGGAGCTATTGAAGCATGTGAAGATTTGGGCATTCCGATTGCCCTTATTGACAGAGACATCGGCACAACATTGCAAAGAGCTTTGAACAAAATGGGTTTTGTTGAAAAAGCCAAATTCATGTATGGATTAATAGCTTCTTTATTAGGATTCGGCGAGGAAGAGGACGTTGACATTGAAGAGCTTAAAAATCCTGAAAATCTTGATGATTTAATGGAAATGTTTAAAGATGAAGCTCCAAGTGTCTATGAGGTTCTAGTGCATGAAAGGGATGCCTATCTTGCAGGAAGGCTACTTCAACTACCTCAAGATCATGTGATTGCAGTTGTTGGTGCTGGACATCAGCCTGGAATTGAAAGATACCTGGATAACCCTGAAACATTACCTGATTTAAGAGATTTGGAAGTTATCAATGAAAAAAATGGAATTCCATGGCTTAAAATATTCTTGGCAATGATTCCTATCCTTTTTGTTGTGATATTTTTTCTGGCATTTTTTAATGGGATAAATATTACATGGAACATTTATGAATTTATTGTAATAAGCATGATAATGGGATTTATCGGATCCATTCTATCAGGATCAAAAATTCAATCCGCCATTGTTGGAGGACTTGTAGCACCACTGACCATTATTCACCCGTTGCTTGCTGCAGGATGGTTTTCAGGACTAACTGAAGCAAAATACAGGAAAGTAAGACAAAGCGATATTAAAAATTTGGCTAAAATTGAAAGTCTGAGGGACTTATGGAACAATAACATCTTTAGAATACTTTTAGTGGTCATCGGTACCAATTTAGGAGTTAGCATAGCTACATTAGTTATTTTGCCATCAAAAGTTTTCATACCATTATTCATGAAAATATTTGGCGGATAAATGATAATTTTTATATAACATATTGATTATATATTAATTACTACTAAATTTTTATGGAAAAAATATCATGTATCTTATATTTCGTTGCGACTGCGGTCGTGTATTATATGCAAAACAAGGCGTAGCAACACGCAAATGCGTTTGTGGAAAAACTTTAAAGGTTAAATCAAGAAGAATCTTTAAGAAAGTTGCTACAAGAGAAGATGCCTCACTGGCAGTCCAGCAAATGCAAGATGAGATATATGGAAACACTGACTTTCAAAGAGCCAGTGAATTATAAGTTTTAATTTGGTTTGTTAAAAATGATTGGAACGACACTCGAGATAATTATAATATTAATTTTGATAATATTAACCGGATACTTGTCAATGGCCGAGCTGGCTGTTGTATCCATTAGAAAAGCAAAAATGCAAAAATATCTAGAAGACGGAAATAAAAATGCGCAAATTGTTTTTGATTTATTAGAAGACCCTAATGAATTTTTATCAACTGTTCAAATTGGAATATCCCTTATTGGTGTTTTAACTGGTGCTTTTGGTGGAGTAACTTTAGCAAAACCTCTTTCAAAGTATATTTCATTCCTGCCATATAATGAGCCGATAAGTGTAGCGATTGTTGTTATTGTAACTACTTATTTAACATTAGTTGTCGGAGAAATCGTGCCAAAAGTAATTGCATTAAATGACCCTGAAAGAATTTCTTTAAAAGTTGCAAAAAGTATGGTGATTCTTGAAAAAATTTCAAGACCTGTTAGTTTCGTTTTAGCTAAATCAAGCAGTTTTCTTTTATGGTTACTTAGAATTGAAAATAAAAATGATGATGTAGTTACCGAAGAAGAAATTGAATTAATGATTAAAGAAGGCAGAGAAGACGGAACTATTGAAAAAGAAGAAGAAGATATTATTAAAAGGGTTTTCAAACTTGATGATCAAAAAGTTGAAAGCATAATGACCCCAAGAAATGAAATCATTTGGATTGACTTGGAAGACGATAGGGAAATCAATAAAGTGAAAATTATTGAAAGTAAAAGGTCAATCTTTCCAATTGCATACGGAGAGCTTGATGATTTTATAGGAGTTGTTCAAGCTAAAGATATTCTCTCAGTAATGTTCACTGATGAAAAATTTGACGTGCATAAAATTGTAAAAGAACCCTTAGTAGTTTCCGAACACTTAGAGACATTGGAATTACTTAAAGAATTTAAAGAAAATCAAGAGTATGTCCATATGTCATTAGTAGTTGACGAATTCGGAAGTGTTGAGGGATTAATCACACTAAACGATTTACTTGAAGGAATCGTGGGAGACATTCCAGGTATCGATGAAGAAGATGAACCTCAGGCAATTAAAAGAGCTGATGGAACATGGTTAATCGATGGAAGATACCCTATTGATAAATTTAAAGAATTATTTGAATTTAAAGATTCCTTACCTGATGAAGAAGAAGATAATTACACCACATTGGCAGGATTTATACTAAGCATAAGCGGTACAATTCCTGATGAAGAAGAAACATTTGAATGTGAGAGATTTATTTTCGAAATCGTAGATATGGATGGTCATCAAATCGATAAGGTCATCGTTACCGATTTAGGGCCAGAAGAAGAAAATGAGGAAGAAAAATGGACGGCATGATAATAATTCAAGTAGTTTTATTACTTGTAGGATTTGTATTTTTAATTAAAGGTTCAGACATGTTTGTAGATGGTGCAAGCAGCATTGCTTCACTTTTAAAAATACCTACAGTTATTGTCGGTTTAACTATTGTTGCATTTGGAACCAGTGCACCGGAAGCTGCGGTTTCCATAACATCATCCATAACCGGAAATAATGCAATGGCTGTGAGTAATGTCATTGGAAGTAACATGTTTAACCTGTTAATGGTAATTGGTGTTTCAGCACTACTTAGCGAGTTATTAATGGAAAAAAGTGTTCTTGATCAAGATTTACCTTTCCTTGTAGGCATCACACTACTGTTTGCTGCATTTATAGTGATTAATTGGAACATAAGCAGCATTGAAGGAATAATTCTATTAATCATATTAGCAATATACCTGTTTTTCGTTATCCGCAATGCAATGAAGTCAGGTGATGCGCAACAAGTGGAAAAACCAAAACTAACAACTAAAAAAAGTATTCTTTTTATGATTATCGGATTAATCGGTATTGTACTTGGTGGAGATTTAGTTGTTGATAGTGCTTCATATATAGCAATAGCATTAGGTATGAGTGAAACCTTAGTAGGTTTAACAATAGTTGCTATCGGTACCTCTTTACCTGAATTTGTAACATCACTTACTGCTTTAAAGAAAGGAGAAAATCAATTAGTTATAGGTAACGTTATCGGATCAAACATCTTTAACATATTATTTGTATTGGGTGCAAGTAGTGCAATCAGTGCAATACCACTAGACTCAAGTATGCTCATAGATGTTATATTCATGGTGGTTGTAACTGTAATATGTTTCATATTCGGTAAAACACAGGATAAATTCGATAAGAAAGAAGGTGCGATTTTAATCCTATTATTTGCTGTTTATATGGGATTCGCAATTTGGAGAAATTATTTCCCATTTTAATTCGCAAGCCTTACAGATTTTTGATGAAGTCGGTTCACCACAGACTTCACATTCATTAAGGCTTGTTGAAATATCATTTTCAAAAGTTAAAATCTTTTGAAATGATTCCATCACATTATTTTTAATACCAGGATATTTATCTTCATTAACATTTAAAAATTCTTTAATTTTAGCCCTCAAAGACAGATGGGAATAAGGACATTCATCCAAATGGATATCAATATCATTTAAAACAGCCCACATTCCAACTTCCTTTTCAGGAGTATTCCATAAAGGTTTAATCCTTGGAACTAATTTTGGATGGATAACATCAAGTTCAGGGCCGAATTTAGAGAATTTGATAGTATCTCCACGTGCAAAACTCATTAAAAAAGACTGAATTTCATCATCCAAATTATGTCCAGTAGCTATTTTTACTGCACCTAACTCATAAGCAGTTTTATTTAAAATGTTTCTTCTAAAAACGCCACAGGGAATACATGCACTCTTAAAATCTTCGTAAATATCATCGAGAGTGAAACCCTCTTCATCTTTGAATGATTTTTGAACAAGCTTAACGCCCAATTCTTGAGCATTATTGACAGCTGAATCAATACCATGTTGCCTATAGCCTTCAATACCTTCATCAACACTAATTGCAACCAAATCAAAGTCTAAAAATTGTTGATAATTCTTTAGAGCATGTAAAGTTAATACACTGTCCTTTCCACCTGACAGTGCAATAGCTATTAACTCGCCTTCCTTAATCAATTCATAATCAGAAATCAAATTATTGATTCTTGTAAAAATATGCTCATTAAATTCTTCTTTGTTTAATTTAACCATTACTAAATTAATTTATAAAAAGTTAAATAAATAATTTTACCAGGTGAGAAAAATGATTACATGTGATTTTGCAATATTGCCTGTTGGAACTGAAACCACAAATTGTAAGGATTATGTTGCGGCTGCCGTTCAGTCAATTAAAGATTCCGGACTAAATTACCAATTAACTGGAATGGGGACTCAAATTGAAGCAGATAATCTTGAAGAATTATACTCGGCAATTGCTGAAGCTCAAGAAGCAATTTTTGAGTTAGGAATAGGTCGAGTTTACACGGTTATTAAAGTTGATGATAGAAGAGATGCGGAAAACAGAACCTTAGATGCTAAAATCAGCACAGTTAATGAAAAGTTAAAGTAAAATAAGAAAAAATAAAGTTAGAATTTAATCTAACTCATTAGAAGCTGTTTTTACAGCTTCAATAACTAAATCTAAATCTTCTTTTGTAAGTGACGGATGTACCGGAAGTGAAATAACATTGTCTGCTGCAAGTTCTGCATTTGGACAATATCCTTCAAATCCTAATGATTTGTAAATCGGTTGATTATATAAAGGAATCGGATAATGTATACCTGTTCCTACACCACAATCGTTAATGATATCAACCCAGTCATCCCTATCGCCTTTTTCAACTCTGATTGTGTATTGGTGATATACATGTTTTGATCCATCAGCACAATAAGGAGTGATAACACCATCCACATTCCTTAATCCTTCATTCAAGTATGCTGCATTTTCAATTCTTTTACAGTTGAAATCATCAATTTTATCTAATTGTGCAAGACCTATTGCTGCTGAAATATCTGTCATTCTAAAGTTGTAACCTATTTCACTGTGATGATATCTTATACTTGCCCCATGGGCTCTAAATATTCTGGCATTTTCAGCCAATTCTTCATCATTAGTTGTGATAATTCCTCCTTCGGAAGTAGTCATATTTTTTGTAGGGTAAAAACTAAAACAGGCCATATCTCCCATGCTGCCAACAGGAGTTCCATTAAAAGTCGCACCATGAGCCTGAGCGGCATCTTCAATAACAGTTAATCCATATTTTTCAGCAATCTCATTGATTCCATCCATATCTGCTGATTGGCCATATAATTGAACTGGTAAAATTGCCTTGGTATTTTCTGTGATTAAATCCTCAATTGAATCCGGATCAATTGTATAAGTTTCTAAATCAATATCTGCAAATACAGGTTTTGCACCGGTATATACAATTGAATTTCCGCTTGCAATAAAAGTAAATGGAGATGTAATTACTTCATCACCTTCACCAATGCCACATGAAAGCAATGCAACATGTAATGCTGCAGTTCCTGAATTAACAGCTATACCATAATCTGCTCCAACCCATTCAGCAAATTCTTCTTCGAATTCTTCAACTTTTGGACCTTGAGCAATCATGCCTGATTTTAGAACTTCAACAACATTTTCTATTTCTTCGTCTCCAATTATCGGTTTTGCAATAGGAACTTTAATATTTGACACAGTAATCACCAATTAGATTTAAATTTACTATAATAATATTTAAATCTAATAATATTTAAAACATTACATAATTAATCAAAACAATTAAAAGTGAAATAAATGGATGAATATAAAATTAAAAGAATTGAAGAGGGATTGACAAAAATTGAATTTCCAGAATTTGAAAAAATTTCTTCTGATGCACCCGTATTCTACAACCCACATATGGAATTGAACAGAGATTTATCAATACTTGCACTCCAAGTATTTCAAAAACAACAAGAAAGAGACATAGACATATGTGATTTGTTCGGCGGAAGCGGAATTCGCGGTATTCGTTATAAAAATGAAATTGATGGAGTCGGAAATGTTTACATAAACGATATCAGTGATGTTGCAAACCAATATGAAAGACATAACATTGAATTGAATAATTTAGAAGACATTGAAGTTCACCAGCATGATGCCAGCATGTTTTTGAGAATGATGAGAGGGAAATTTGATGTCATTGATATTGATCCGTTTGGAACACCATCTCCTTTTTTAGACTCCGCAGGTTACTGTGCAGGGAGGAATTCATTATTATGCGTGACCGCTACTGACACTTCAGCATTGTGCGGGACTTATAAAGAACCTTGTATTCGAAAATACAATGCGAAACCTTATAAAAGTGAATATTGCCATGAAACCGGAATAAGAATCCTGGCAGGATTTGTTGCACTTACACTTTCAAAATATGCAAAATACATTGAAGTGAAAATGTCACATAGTACTGAACATTATATGAGATTATACATAAATGTTAGAAAAGGTTCAAAGAAAACAGATGAAAGTTTGAAAAACATAGGCTATATTAATCATTGTAAACATTGTCTGCATCGGCAAACCATCATGGGACTGGCCAGTTCTGTTGAGGATGTTTGTCCAGTTTGTGGAGAAAAGCTAATTCAGGCAGGCCCCTTATGGTTAGGAGCCATTCAGGACAGTGAATTCATTCAAGAAATGATTGATGAAACTGAAAATAAAAAAATAAATACAGAAAAGCAAGCGCTGAAATTATTAAATAGTTGCCTTTTAGAGGCCAATGCACCTACCACATTTTATGACGTTCACAAAATCTGCAAGTCATTAGGGATTAGTGCCGCCAAATTGGATTTGATTTTTGATGAAATTAAAAAAGAAGGATTTATTGCAATTAAAACCCATTTTAATCCACTGGGAATAAAGACCGATGCATCAATTAAAGACCTTGAAAAGATTTTGTTAAGATTAGAACCCCAACAACAATAATTTCAAAACAAATATTTAATAAAATTAAAAAAATACTAAAAATAGTTCATATGAATGAGTACTTTTAAATAATATTTAACATTTAACAATATCCCCTATAAATAAAATCTTAAAATTAATAGTATCATTCTAAAATATTAATAAAAAAATTCAAAAAAATATACAAATATAAATACTTTTAAATATAATGAACAAGTCATATATTAATTAAAAGTTAATTTTTTATTCGACAAAAAAATTAACGCCATGAAAGTAGGGAGATAATTATATGGTAAAAACAAAAGATAATGTTATAAAACTTGATGACACTGACATTAACATTCTTAAAATTATCAATGAAGATGTTAGGACATCCTATAGACAAATTTCACGTAGTTTAGATGTATCTGTTGGAACAGTCCACAATCGTATTGATAAAATGGTTAAATCCGGAGTAATTAAGAAATTCTCACCAGTTATTGACCATGAAAAATTAGGATTTGTATTAACCACCATTATCGGTGTTAGAGTAAAAGGTGGAAAACTTAAAAACTGGGAAGAAAAAACATTCTTTAATAAAAATGTTGTAGGAATCTATGATGTTACTGGAGAATATGATGCATTCTTAATCGCTAAATTCAGAAACACAAATGAATTAAACGCATTCATTAAAGAATTATTAAAAGACCCAATTATAGAAAGAACTTATACTCAAACTGTATTAGATGTTATTAAGGAAGATATGGGATCTTCAAACATCTTATAAACAAATACATATAAAGCAGTAGTATTACTGCTTTTAAACTATTTTTATTACTTTTTAACAACGATTAAATTAGCTACTATTTTTTAAAAATGCCGTGTAAAAAACAAATTCCAATGAAATAACATTGAAAATATATTCATAACGTTAAATAAGTAAATATATAAATAAAAAGACATAAAAATATATGAATATTTAACTAAAAATTTTCGAGGTAATTAAATTGGCAGTATGCTTACCCGACACACAAGATGATGCTCCAAGTATACCTATTAAACTCACAAGAGTTGGTGTTACTGGAGTTAAAAAACTATTGCAATTAGAAAGAACAAATAAAAGACCTATAATATTATTACCAACCTTTGACGCATTTGTTGACTTACCAAATGACCAAAAAGGTGTGCACATGTCTAGAAATCCGGAAGCAATCAGCGAAGTTCTTGAAACTGTTGCTGAAGATTCAACCGTAGATGTTGAATCATTATGCGCTAAAATCGTATCCCGCATGATGACAAAGCATGAATACGCAAAACGTGTTGAAATCTCAATGACTACTGATTTTATGTTTATGAGAGAGTCCCCAGTGACTAAAAATAAAACTCAAGAAATGGCCAAATTAATTGCAAAAGCAATTGGATTTAGAGATGATGACGGAACTGTAACCATAAGAAAAAGTGTTGGTGCCGAAGTCATTGGAATGACCGTTTGTCCTTGTGCACAAGAATCTGTAAGAGAATCTGATAAAAATAAATTATTAGAATTCTTAGATGAAGAAACAACACAAAAAGTATTAGATACTGTTACTTTTGCTTCCCACAACCAAAGAGGTGTTGGAACATTATTAATGGAAGTTCCAGAAGACAAAGTTGTTAAAGCGGAAGATTTTATTGACATCATCGAAAAATCTATGAGTTCACCAGTATGTGAATTACTTAAAAGACCTGATGAAAACGCAACTGTTATGAATGCACACAGAAAACCTGTATTTGTTGAAGATTGCGTTAGAAATATGATGGAAAGCATTGCAAACAAATATTCTGATTTCCCTGACGACACATTAATTACCTGCCGTCAAGAAAATCAAGAAAGTATTCACAGACACAATGCATTTGCTGAAAAAGTAACAACTATGGGCGAACTTAAAGAAGAATTAAATATTAAATAGGACTTGATCTTAATGAAAAAAACTTATGAAATTGCAGGG
>NZ_JBGULU010000004.1:0-40588 GCF_045116495.1 Methanobrevibacter sp.
TGATTTAGCTGGTGAGTTGGCTGATGCTCAGGCTAATGCTACTAAGTTGGGTGATGATCTTGATGCTGCTAATAAGAAGGTTGATGATTTAGCTGGTGAGTTGGCTGATGCTCAGGCTAATGCTACTAAGTTGGCTGATGACCTTGATGTGGCTAATCAAACAATTGAAGATTTAATTAAGCAATTAGAAGAAGCTAAGGCTAACGCTACTAACAGTACTGTTCCTGAAACTGTAGTTGTTGATGGTGTCGAGTATCCAATTGAGTATGTAAATGGTACTGCTACTGTTGAAACTAATAAAACAGAACCTGTTGTTTTAAAATCATCCGAATTCAGTGAAATCACAATTGGCGATGACCAATCCATTTCTATTGTGCTTAAAGATAGCGATGGTAATGCTATTGCCGGTGCTCCAATTACATATACCATAAATGGTGCTGCAAACACAGCTTCAACCGATAATGATGGTAAATTCACTATTAAAACTGAAAACGGAGGTACAATAACTATTAGTTATCTTGGCAACGATGAAATATCTGGTGTTAATACTACTTTGACCGTGAATGGTTCTTCTGTTCCTAGTGTTGTTAAAGTTGAAACCAAGTTTAACATTACTGGTGGTGTAATAACCCTTAAAGGTTATGCTGTTGATACCAAAGCTGGTGAAGAAGGTATGTACTATGCAACTGAGTTATTAGATATTTCAGGCAACCCTGTTAGCGGTGCTAAAATACAGTTTGCAGTAAACGACAAAGTTTATAACAGAACAACCAATGAAAATGGTAGCTTCAACCCATATAAACTCAACATGGTTAGGGCTGGAAGATACACTATGGCGTTCTTCTTCGCTGGAAATGACAATTACTTTGGAACATTTGCTTCAGTATGTGTTGACTTGGATAAAAAACCAATCAAAGTCAAAGCATCTGCAAAAACATTAAAAGCAAACACAAAATCCAAGTACACAATTACCTTATCCACAATTGTCGGATCATCTCACGATGGTAAAGCATATCTTAGAACTGGTAAAATCGCCAAACTAACATTAAACGGTAAAACTTACACTGGTAAAACAGATAAAAACGGTAAAGTAACCTTCAACATTAAAAACAATAAAAAAGGTACATTTACTGCAACCATTAATGTTAAAGAGGACGGTACTTACAAAGAAGCAAACAAAAAAGTAAAATTAACATTCAAATAGTGGGAATTTAATTTCTCACTAACTTTTTATTTTTTCTTAAAATTTATTTATTTTAAAATTTATACTAATACTCATGACCTTAAATGTCTCAGATATTGGTGAAAAGGAATTAGTAAAATATATTATTGCCAATTCGAAGGATATCATTCCGGATGATACTGCTATAACTAGTTTTAATGGAAGCAATTTAATTTCAACATGTGACATGCTGATTCAATCCAGACACTTTCCTAAAAACATGTCCTATTTTGACATGGGATTTAAAGCCGTAACAGTTAATGTAAGCGACCTTGCGGCAATGGGTGCTGAAGCTTTAGGATTTTTACTGTCGATTGCACTTCCTAAGGATTTAAATCTAGATTGTTTTAAACAAATCATTGATGGAGTGTTAAGCGCATGTGATTATTATTCGATTCCCCTAATCGGCGGTGATACCAATGAGGCTTCAGAGATTATAATATCAGGTACAGCATTGGGATTATGCGATAAGCCACTGCTTAAAGATACTTACAATAAAGATGATTTAATTGTTTTGACAGGAGATATTGGCATTGCCGCTTTGGGATTTAATTTAGAGGAAATGAACAATATCTATGTTAAAAAGGCACTTAAGCCAATAGCCAGGTTAAATGAAGGAATTCAAATTAAAAATGCAGGTGCAACTTCTGCAACAGACATTACCGATGGCCTTGCAAGTGAACTTTATGAAATGAAAAAGGACGGTTTCGGATTTGTAATTTATGAGGAGAAGCTAGGCATTTCAGATGAGTATAAGCGAATTGCAAATTGGCTAAATTTGGATTATCTTGATTTGGTTTTGCACGTTGGCGAAGATTTTGAACTGGTATTTACAATATCTGAAGATAATTTGAGAAATTTGGGTATTGATTATAAAGTCATAGGCAAAGTAACTGATTCCGATAAGATTGAAATGGTTTTGGAAAATGGTTTAGTGGAAGAAATAAAAAATAAGGGTTATGAGCATTATGTTAGTGGATAATAATCTTTACAAAAAGAGCTCCAAGTCACAGAAAATCAGATGCGAAATTTGTGCAAATTACTGTAAGATAGCTGATGGTAATGTTGGAGTTTGCAGACAGCATAAAAACATTAACGGTGAGTTATTTGATGAGTCTTATGGAATTGTTTCTTCATTAAGTCCGGATCCTATTGAAAAAAAGCCACTTCATCATTTTTTACCGGGCACATTCACATATTCAATCGGTGGTTTTGGGTGTAATATGACATGTTTGCACTGCCAGAACTATATGATATCCCATGAATACAGAAACTTTTCAAGAGGTATTAAAATAACACCAGAAAACATTGTGGAAAATGCACTTAACTATGGTTGTAAGTCAATTGCTTGGACCTATAATGAACCTACAATACACTTGCTATTTAACAAAAAAACTTCCCTTTTGGCAAAGCGCGAAAACCTGAAAATTATCTATGTGAGCAATGGATATTATTCTCAAA
Organism: Methanobrevibacter sp.; assembly: GCF_045116495.1. Classification (GTDB taxonomy): domain Archaea; phylum Methanobacteriota; class Methanobacteria; order Methanobacteriales; family Methanobacteriaceae; genus Methanocatella. The sequence continues at coordinate 2,684 of NZ_JBGULU010000004.1, forward strand.
AATCCATAGAAGAGATATTAACATTTGTAGATGCATTCAACGTAGATTTGAAATCAATGTCTCAAGATTTTTATAAGAAAGTCTGTGGTGCTGATTTGGATATTGTTTTAGATAATCTTAGAAGAATTTATCTGGAAGGAAAACATTTGGAAATAACCAATTTAATCATCAATGACTATAATGATTCAGAAGAAGAGATTGAAAAGCTGTGCGATTTTGTTTCAAATGAATTGGGTCCGGAAGTGCCACTGCATTTTTCAAGAGCATTCCCACACTATAAAATGAATGATATTGAACCGACAAATCCTGAAATTTTGTTTAGGGCTCGTGAAATAGCTAAAAATAAAGGTATAGAAAATATTCATCTGGGAAATATTTAAAAAAAGGAGTCGTAAAATATTATAGGCTTTTTTTTTAAATTTAATTTTTTCAACTTTTGAAGAAATAAACCCAATGATATTTATGATGAGTGAATTATGTTTAGAGTTGGGACTTTTGCTTTTTTAAATACTTTCATGACAGAATAGAATTAATTGGTGATAACATGGCCGGGCAATACATTAAGGAGTTTGAAAGACTGAACACAACAACAGACAGCATCCATGATTTGGGAGATTACAAGATCCTCATTATACTGAAGGACAAAACGAACCTCACAAGCTGGGATGATGTCGAAAACGCAAAGGACATCATTTACATAAGCGAGGACTTATCCGATTATAAGGATCTCTCCGGCAGATACAAAGGCCTTGAATCCCTGAGGGCAATCGCAGCATCTGGAGTAGACAAGGATGCAGAAACGATGGTCGGAATGTTTATGGGATGCAGGTCCCTAAAAGATGTGTCCGGACTTGAGGAATGGGATGTTTCCGGAGTCCTTGACATGAGCCGCATGTTTTCAGGCTGCCGGTCACTTGAGAGCCTCTCCTTTGTGAAGAACTGGGATGTTTCCAATGTGAAGGACATGTCCGAGATGTTTTCCTTCAGCGCCTTGGAGAATCTCTCGGGCCTTGAGATGTGGGACGTTTCGGGCACAGAAAGGCTCGCTGAAATGTTTGAATTCTGCGAATCGTTGAAAGATATCTCAGCAATTTCCGACTGGGATGTTTCAAACGCCGAAATCATGTTTGACATGTTTTTCGGCTGCAAGTTGCTTTTCGATCTCTCGTGCCTTGATGGATGGCAAATCGACACTGAACGGCAAGAAATCTCCCAGATGTTTGAAAGTTGCGACAGTGTGTTCAGATATCCCGAATGGTGCAGAGACAAGTATCCGAAAGTCATCGGATACTTCGGAGAGTTTGAAGGCGAAACCTTCGTCTTGAACCAGAACCTGGAAGGAGACATAATGCTCTTGGCAAACGACATCGAAATCGATGCCAGGGGCTTCACTAAGAGAGGGGGAAGTCTTGAAATCCACGGTAAGGGCATCACCATCAAAAACATGAACTTCAAGAAGTCTCAAACTGCAATCTTCAACAGCGCCGAGCTGACATTAATTGACTGCTACTTCACCGACAACGCTTACGGCCATCATGACTATGGCGGATGCATCTGTAACGAGGACGGTGGCAGACTCAATGTAATCTGCTGTGAATTCGAAAAAAACGGATGTAATAGTTGTGAGAGGTATTCCAAGGTCTACGGCGGTGCAATATACAACGACAGACACTCAAGCGCAACAATAGAAAACTGTGAATTTTCAGGAAATGTAGTTGCCTGGGCCGGAGCCATATTCAACAGGGGACAGATGGAAATTCATGATTCAAAATTCATTGCAAACCGTGACCATTCATATGCCGGAGCGATATACTCTGAAGGCGATATAACAATCGAAGACTGTGAATTCAAGTACAACTCATCCGAAATAGGCGACGATTCGCCTGATGGAATCTGCATCACGCGATGATGCTATGTTGATTGGCTTTGATTGCAGATTGATGATGGAGGAATTCTAGCTGTAAAAATAATTGACATCCACTTTTTTCCATCTGCATGGATGACATTGACATTAACGGCAGGTTTTGGAGTTGAACCTGATTTTTTAACTGCCATATAATGCAAGGGTTTTTTAAAGTTAGTTTTGAATGGCAGAACGGTGATGTTAATGTTTTCAATTCGGAACAATCATGTTAAAAACATTTTCACTTTAAAGTGCATCATATCATTGAATTAAATGATTAGATTTAACATAAAGTTATGGCTTTGCTCATTTTAAATACCACAATCAACAAATTAATGATTAGGGGATAACATGGTAAGTGAATACCTCAAAGAATTTGAAGAACTGAACACTACGACAGAAAGCATCCACGACCTTGAAGGAAATAAGGTCCTCATAATCCTTGAAGACGGCACAAATCTCACCAGCTGGGAGGATGTTGAAAACAGGGGGGATGTAATTTATGTAAGTGAAGACTTATCCGATTACAGGAATCTTAGCGAAAAGTACCGTGGGCTGAGATTGGCAAGGGCAATCGTGGCCTTTGGTATAGGTGAAAGGGTAAGGAGCATGGAGTCCATGTTTGCCTTCTGCGAATCCCTAGCCGACCTCTCTGGCCTTGCCGATTTGGACATTTCGCACATCACTGATATGAATTCAATATTTGCCGGCTGCAAAAATCTGGATGATTTGACCCCTCTTGCTGGCTGGAACGTCTCTAATGTGGAGAACATGGACTGGATGTTTGACGGCTGCTGTCGCCTCACCAGCCTTGTGGGCCTGGATTCATGGGACGTGTCGGGTGCAACCAGCATGATTGGCACATTCTGTGACTGTTATCTGGATGACATATCTCCCCTTGAGGGGTGGGACGTCTCCAATGTCACCAACATGTCAGGGCTTTTCGGAATCGCCATTGCCGAACACAAGTTTGGCGGAAAGGGCAATCCCATTTCTGATTTGTCCCCAATAGCCTCATGGGATGTGTCAAATCTGAAGGATGCGTGGTCAATGTTTCGGGGGGCCTTCAAATTGAAGGATCTGACCCCATTGGCTGGATGGGATGTTTCAAATGTGGAGGACATGTCGCTGATGTTCGCTCAGTGCACAGCTTTGTATGGTCTCTCGGGCCTTGAAGTGTGGGATGTGTCCCACGTGGAGGATTTATCTTCCATGTTTGCCGATTGCTATAATCTGGAGAATTTGGAGGCCATTTCTAACTGGAAGGTTTCTAAAGAGGCTCGCATAGATGACATCTTCAAGGGATGCTCGATGCTGACCGATGCGACATGCCTGAATTCATGGGATCTGGGCAACTTTAACATGTATTTTCTATTTGATGGGTGTACGTTGCTGGGGAAACTTCCTCATTGGGTGTACATGCCCAAACGGGTAAGATTCAATCCATTTGAAGAGCTTTTCAGAAGAGCTCAAAAACATGAAAAAGGTGGATTTTGCGCTATCGACTATGCAGTCAGTCTCGGCTCAGGGAAAATCACCTTCACATCAGACATAGTCTTCGACCCCAAGAGGGATTCCGACTTCATCAACGGCATACTGCTTGAGCGTGATGATTTGTTAATTGACGGGGAAGGTCACAGCATTGATGCAGGGGGTTTGGCAAGGATCTTTGAGGTCACGGGCGAAAACGTCACAATCAGGAACTTCACCTTCCTGAACTGCCGTGCCGATGAGGGTGGAGCAATAATCAACAGGGGCATGTTGCGCCTTGATAACGTGAAATTCATCACATGCGGGGCGGATTTCGGAGGCGCCATCTGCAATGCCTCCGGCGAAATTACAATGATAAACGTCGAGTTTTCCGCTAACATGGCAGAATATGGGGGAGGAGCGATACATAACGACGGTGGAAACATCAGAATTTGGGATTCACTAATTCATCAAAACAGGGCACAATATGGGGCGGCGATAAGCAATTCCTGCGGAATGATTGACATAAGGAACACATGCATTCGCCGAAACAGGGCAAGGCACAAGGGTGCTGCAATGGTCAATGACGGTGGCTGCATATTCATTTCCACAAGCACTTTACATGAAAACGCATGCGAAGGATTGGGAGTAATGGTGAACAGCCAGGGTGAGGTTAGGATTATAAACTGCGACATCCGCGCCAACACTTCCAAGGACAATATCCTCCACAATACTGGAAGCCTTGAAATCAATAACTGCCTTTTAAGGCTGAACCTGTCAAAAAGAATCATATTCAATGATGAGGATGGCCATTTTATAATTTTCGATGCCAAGTTCTTCGACAATTGCGTTGAAGAGTCGGTTGTGTGCCACAATGGAAAGAAAAGCATTATTGAAAAGACAGTTTTTGAAGACGATCTTTCCCTCGAGGGGTTGTGGAATGTCGTCAATGCCGGCGAGATGACATTGGACGGAATTCAGATAAATGATTCCGGTGTGACGATATTGAATAAGGGTGTCATTTTAGTCAAACATCCGCAAGATGACCTGATTGACAAGATCAAATCTGAAGGAAGGCTAGACATGCTGTAATGAGGGGCATGCTGACTTTAGGCAACGACGATGTCTTCAATGCCATAGAGGTCGTTTGACCTTATAACGACCCAGTTTCCGTCATGGAAGTAGCTGTAGATGTAGTCATATCCATAAAATTTACAGACTTAAAAAAAGAAAAAAATTAAAAATCAATAGATTGATCTTTTTGTATTGGGTGTCCTCTCCATGCTTGGATAGTACTCCATTCAGCAAATTCTGCTGTCCAGAATAAATCAGAAGCAGGCAATCCTAATGTTAAAAAGATTGCACAACAGAAGTAAAGACTACCTGTGTTGATATCACTTTCGGAAATATCCATTTGTGAACCATTCAATCCGACAAGCAGCCAGCCGTTGCTTGTAAAGTTCTGATTTTCACCAAACTGCTTTCTTAAAACTCTAGTTAAAGCGGATCTGACCTGAGCAGGATTGATGTTTCTTGGCAATATTTTCAGTAGAGCCGCCTGTGAAAGCAGGTGGAAAATACCGCAACGATAACTCAAACAACTGCCTAAAAGCGGATAAGTGCCCTCAGGTGATATGGTTCTTTCTAATTGAGAAGATAATCTTGATGACCTCATTAATTGAACATCCAAAAATTCGCCTTCGTTAATACCGTATTTCCTCATCACTTTTAATATATCGTTCAGCATAGGATGTATTACGATGCTGTTGAAGTAACCGCTGGTAAAGTCCTCTCCGTCGGAGTAAATTCCGTCACCGATATAAAAGTCATCTCTGAATCTGCCGACTCCATAGCTTAAACGCTCTTTATCGCATTCTCCTGTAAATTCTAAAAGAGCGGCTTCAATCATTGATGTAAATAACAACCAGTGATTTTCATAAGGCGCAATTACACGTGTATTTTTGAGTTCACGAATGATTCTGGCCTGATCATCCATAGGTAAATTAAGCCAAATTTGATTTTTAGCTCTAAGTAATCCCTGAGCAAATAAAGCAACATCAACTAAAGATTGTTTAGGCTCTACTACAAAAATGTAATCGTTATTGTTAGGATTAACAGCATTTGAAATTGCTTTCATTGTCATTTGAATGTATTTTTCACGAACAGTTCCCTCTTCAGAGCTGTCAGGTCCTAATTCTAACCATGGTGCAATTCCATTAAAAACACGAGCAAAAGCTTCAAGGTATGAAAATTTCTGACCTTCAAGACTGGTGGATTCATAAGGCATATTTTTCCTGAGTGTTCCTTTTGCAAGGTTATTTAAAACTGGAAATGTGATTTTTTGTAATAGTGAAACCCAGTAAACCCTATCTTCTAAAACTTGAGGTTTGTCCTCTATGATAGGTTCTTCTTTTTTCCTTAATCTTTTAAAAAATGAGCTCATAATATTATTTTGGTATACATATTATATAAATATTAAAATTTTTTAAAATCAATTTTTTTTATAAAATAAAACGAACTTATATATTTTATGAAATATAAATAATTATCATTATTAAGAGGTTTGAAAATATGCCGACAATGTCTGAAAAAATATTAGCTAGAGCATCTGGTAAAGACGAAGTTGAAGCTGGAGATATAGTTATAGCAAATATTGATGTAGCAATGACACATGATTTGACTGGACCTCTTTCAGTAGAGTCTTTTGAAAAAATTGGAGCTGAAAAAGTCTGGGATGCATCTAAAATTGTCATTCCTTTTGACCATCAGGTTCCGGCTGATTCAATTGACTCAGCCAACAATCACATACTGATGAGAGAGTTCGTAAAAGAGCAGGGCATTGAGAATTTTTACGATGTCAATGCCGGAGTTTGCCATCAAATACTTCCGGAATTGGGTCATGTTGTGCCTGGAGAGGTAATTGTAGGTGCAGACTCACACACTTGCAGTCATGGATCTTTAGGTGCTTTTGCAACCGGTATCGGTTCAACTGACATGGCAATGGTATTTGCAGAAGGTAACTTGTGGTTTAAAGTACCTGAAACCAATAGATTTGAAATAACCGGCAAATTGAAAGAGAATGTTTATGCAAAAGATGTAATTTTAAATATCATTGGCCAAATGGGTGCCGACGGTTCAACTTACAAGGCCTGTGAATTTGCTGGTGAAACCATTAGTGATATGAGCGTATCTGAGAGAATGGTACTGTGCAATATGGCAATTGAAATGGGTGGAAAAACCGGTTTAATAGAACCGGACAAAAAGACAATCGAGTATGTTGAAAAGCATTCAAAAAAACCGTATAAAGTTTATAAAACTGATTTGGATTCTGCCTCTCTTAATATAATTGATATTGATGTTAGTGATTTGGAGCCACAGGTGGCATGTCCTCATAATGTTGATAATGTACGTCCTGTAAGTGAAGTTGACCAGGAAATAGACCAGGTATTTTTAGGATCATGTACCAATGGAAGACTCAGCGATTTAAGACAAGCTGCAAAAATCCTAAAAGGTAATAAAATATCAAAAAATACTAGGATGCTGGTTATTCCTGCTTCAAGAGAAGTTTATTCGAAAGCACTTGACGAAGGATTGCTTAAAATATTTGTTGATGCCGGAGCACTCGTGTCTGCTCCTTGCTGTGGGCCATGTCTTGGAGGCCACACAGGAATCATAGGTCCTGGAGAAGTAAGCCTTTCAACTTCCAACAGAAACTTTAAAGGCCGACAAGGCTCACCGGACGGTAAAGTTTATCTGGCTTCCGCAGCTGTTGCAGCGGCTTCAGCTATTGAAGGAAGAATTGTAGCACCGGAGTGATATTATGAAAGGAACCGCATGGAAATTTGGAGACGATATTGATACAGACATTATTGTTCCTGGAAGATATTTAATATACACTGATGAAGAAAGATTAGCTCAGCATTGTATGGAAGGTTTGGATGCTGATTTTAATAAGAAATGCAAAAAAGGAGATTTTATTGTAGCCGGAAGAAACTTCGGTTGCGGATCTTCTCGTGAACATGCTCCGATAGCACTTAAAGGTGCCGGAATTTCAGCTGTAATAGCCGAATCCTTTGCAAGGATCTTTTACAGAAATGCTACAAATGTTGGTGTTCCGCTTTTGGAGGCTCCAGGAATTTGTGATCTTGTTGAAAATCAAGAAGAAATTGAAGTTGATATGGAAAATGGTGTGATAACCAATAAAAATGGAGAATCAATAGAATTTAAAAAATTACCTCCATTCATGTTAGAAATATTAGAGCAAGGTGGTTTAATTGAATACCTCAAAAACAAAAGATAAATATCAGATAGCTGTTGTTCCTGGAGATGGAATAGGCAAGGAAGTAATGGAAGCTACAATTTTCGTTCTTGATAGTTTAGGTATTGATTTTGATTATGTTTATGGCAAAGCTGGTGATGAATGTCTTGAAGAAACTGGAACTGCTCTTCCAAGTGAGACTTTGGACATAATTCGCAAAGCCGATGCCTGTTTATTTGGTGCAGCGGGAGAAACTGCAGCGGACGTTATTGTTAAGATACGTCAGGAAATGAAAATGTTTGCCAATTTAAGGCCGGTTAGGACTTATCCGAATACAAATTCATTGTTTGACAATATTGATTTCATGATTGTTCGTGAAAACACTGAAGGAATGTATATTGCAGACGAAGAGTCTTACACTGAAGAAGGTGCAATTGCAAGACGTATCATTACAAGAGAAGCTGAAGAACGTATTATTGACTATGCATTTAATTATGCACTTGAAAATAATAAAACTAAAGTAACCGCTGTTCACAAAGCTAATGTATTGAAGAAAACCGATGGCTTATTCAAGGAAATTTTCTATGAAGTTGCAGAGAGATACCCTGATATTGCAACCGAGGACTTTTATGTTGATGCAACCGCAATGTATCTTATTACACAGCCTCAAAACTTTGAGGTTATCGTAACAACAAACCTTTTCGGGGATATTCTCTCTGATGAAGGTGCAGGTCTTGTTGGAGGTCTTGGTTTAATACCTTCAGCCAATATTGGTGAAGACGGAGCATTATTCGAACCAGTTCACGGTTCAGCACCGGATATTGCCGGTCAGGGCAAGGCAAATCCAATAGCTATGATGCTGTCTGCAATAATGATGCTCAGATACATTGGTGAAAATGAAGCCGCTGACAGATTTGATGCGGCAATATTAAAAGTATTGAATGATGCTAATATTTTGACTGCTGATTTGGGAGGCAATGCTTCCACAATGGAAGTTGCCCAAGCGGTTAAAAATAATTTATAAAAGTAATGGAGAATAAAATATGGATTTCAAGAAATTGACTAAAATGCAAATGGCAGCACTTTTTATCATATTCATTATGGTAGTAAGTGGGGTAGCCGGATTTCTTCTTATTATATTTGGATAGATTAAGAGGTAGATAAAATGGTAAAATATGAAATTGCAGCAGTTGTTGCAGAATTTAATTATGATATAACTCAAATGATGTTAGAATTAGCTAAAGCAGAAGCTAAAAATAGAGATTGTGAAATTACAAAAGTAGTGGCAGTACCTGGTGTATTCGATATGCCTCTCGTAATTAAAAAATTATTGCAAAAAGGGGAATATGATGCAATCATCACTTTAGGTGCAGTGATTGAAGGTGCAACAGACCATGATCAAATTGTAGCACAGCATGCTTCCCGTAAAATCGCTGATTTAGCATTGGAATATGATACTCCTGTAGCACTCGGCATTACCGGTCCTGGAATGACCAGATTAGATGCCCACAGACGTGTTAAAAACGCAAAAAGCGCTGTCGAAGCAGCAATTAAAATGTGCGACAGATTAAAAGAAATCTAGTGATTAGATGGAAATTTTAAAACCTGAAGAATTAAGGGAAAAATTCCAAGACCCTTGGATAGCACCATATGAAAAAGTGCTGACAATGGTTGATGGGGATAAAGTTGAAATCGTTGAATACCACCCATGCATTTCCGGATCTCACTGGTTGTTGAATCAATACAGAAACAACTCTGAACTGATAGATTCAGCTTATCGTGATGGAAATAAGCATGTCTACTCTTGTCATGTCGGCAGTGCACCATTGGATCTTAAAGCCAGTTTCAATGCTGCCGGAATCGATGAGATTGTTGTCGATGGCGATGAAGTAAAAGTAACCCATGCAGGCCTTGCAGGTGCCGGTGTAGGTGCCGGAATGTGCAGAGGAATGGGTGATGGAGTAAAATATGTGGAGCTCATCGAAGTTGGAGGCGGTTCAAAAGCCGGAAAAGCAACAGTTGTAACTCCAAAACTTGAAAAAGTCGTCATTGGTGTCGATGATACAGATACTAAGGATGCCGGAGCCACATGGACTATGGCTCATAATTTAGGTGTTGAGCTTGCAAGTGAAGGTTTCGAATATTTGGACCACATTATTGTCCAATTATATCCGCACAACCCACATAAAACTCAAAATTGTGTTTCCATTGCTTTAACATTTGCAGTTGAAGAATCCAAAAAAGAAGATTTAATCAATAGAGTTATTGAAATTCTAAAAAGAGACACTTTATCTGATAAAACCGCTATAGCTATTTTGGAAGGTCTTGATATTCCTGAAAAATTAAGAGAATATTCAATTGCTACCAAATCCGGAATGATGGATGTTGAAACTGCTGAAAGTGTTGCAAAAGAATTAAATATTCCTTTAATTGCCGTTACTGGTGAACAGGGAAAAGTTGGTGCTTTAGCCGCACTTGGTCTTTACGATGACGTTGAAGAAGCAGTTAAAGCATATGACAAAAAATAATCTAAGAGTAACATCTTAGATTTTTTACTATTTTTTTTAAAAGAAGATTTTTCCTGAAAATCATAGAATATTGATATCCAAGAAGTTATTTTGATCTTGCCTTAGGAATTGCTTTATTGAAGTGCTGTTTGTATTTTCAAAGACTATTTTAATGTCATGGCCATTATATTCAAATTCACTGACGTTACTGTCAAATGTGTTATTGGTATAATTAAGATATTCAACAGGATTTTCGTTGATATTGATTGTATATATTGAATTTTCCTTGAATATTCCATATGAACTGAATTTAGAAACATTATCTATGAATATCTCATATGTGCAGGAAGGTTTGTCCCTTGAAGTAATAATGAAGTTTTCTGAAAATGTTGAATTTCCAGCATCATATTTATGTATTACACCTGTGCCTTCAAATACTTCTTTCAAACGGCTGTTTTGAATAACATAACCGCTTTCAACACTTAATTCATTTTTGGCTTCAATAGGTAGTCTTAAAATGTCTTGCTCGCCAGGTCTTGTTTCGTTAATGAGATACTCTACACCATCAATAACCATAGTATCATTAACATTGACGCCCAGGGTCATCATTGCATCCGACGGCATACGTATTTGACCGGATTCATTTTCAATTGCCGTATCAACTGTATATGGTCCTCTGACGGAAATTGAGCTGGTCTGTGGAGTGTTGTCTGCATAAATAATTAAGTTTCTTGAGTTTGGTTCAACTGACAATACTCCGTTTTCAAAGTGAGCTGCACCGATAAATGTCGATATCATTAAAAGAAGTATTATTATTGAAATAATCATCGGAAAATGAATTTTAATGAAAGGCTTAATTACATTTCTTCCGGGCGTCTTTCTGAATATTACAATGGATTGAACAATGACCTTTATTATGTAATAGATAGCAACTATTACTCCAATAATTGTTATGATTACTGCAATCGCTAATGGAACGAATTTGACAAAAAATATTGTGAATAATCCAAGAATAACTAAAGATAATCCTACAATTGACATTCTAATGTAATATCCAATGTCATCAATCAATGTTACCCTACCGTACTTGTTAGCACGATTAATGATGGCTCTTACAACTTCGTTTGCCATTATATTCAAGTCAGCAAGCGGAGACATGTCATGTTGTATTGCACCGATGTCTACTTCAAGAATTGAAATTCCCAATACATCAGCGTCAATAACAATACCTACATCTACACCATAGTCCTTTTCAAAATTAATCTTTTTCAAAATTTCCTTACGGGCTGCAAACTGACCGCTTAAAGGCTGTTCAAAAGAAATTTCAGGGAAAAAGAAATTCAAGAGCGGTTTTGCAGTAAGTTCAGTTACACGTCCACTTTCACGAGCGAATTTAGTTTTTGTGATTTCGGCATCGCCGTCAAGGATAGGTTTAATCATCGCTTCAACTTTCTTGGAAGTTAAATTATAAATGTCTGCATCAATAAAAGCTATAATGTCGCATTCTGCTTCTTTATATCCAGTATATAATGCTTCACCCTTTCCTTTGTTAGTTTCATGAGTAATTACTTTTGCACCAGCCTTTTCAGCCTCTTCGGTAGTATTATCACTTGATCCATCATTAACAACGATGATTTCATCTACAAAAGACACCTTTTTTATCACCTCAACTACCTGGGCAACAGTATCTTCCTCATTGTAAGCAGGGACAATAACTGAAACCTTTTGATATTTTTTAGGCTTTTCAGTCTTTATTCCTGCCAATAGAAAGGTAAGTATTACTAAAAACCAATACACTAAATTCACCAAATATACTTAATTCATTAATAAATATGTTATTAAAATAGATATAAAGGTTTTTGAATTTAGGCTATTTTTCTACAAAAAGTTTTAAATTTGGCCTGTATCTAATAGTTATCTATAATTAATTTAGGTAGTAATTTCAATGATTGTTAATACTTTAGAAAGAGAATTAAATTTATCTAATTGGCAAGTTAAAAAAGTAATAAATCTCATAGATGACGGAAATACAATACCATTCATTGCCAGATATAGAAAAGATGTTACTGGCTCCTTAAATGATGAAACATTAAGGAAATTCGATGAAAGATTAAAATATTTAAGAAATTTAGAGGAAAAAAAGCAAAAGGTCATAAAGAGAATAGAAGAGCTTGGAAAATTGGATGATGATTTGAAAAATCAGATTCTAAATGCATCGACATTAGTCGAACTAGAAGATTTATACAGACCATATAAAAGTAAAAAACAAACAAGAGCCACTAAAGCAAAAGAAAGAGGCTTAGAACCATTGGCAGAGATAATTTTAGCTCAGGATGTTAGGGAATCTGTTAAAAAAATAGCTAAAAAATATATCAATCCGGATAAGGAAGTCAATACTCCGGAAGATGCAATTGACGGTGCTAAGGATATAATTGCAGAAATAATTTCTGATAATTCTGATTTTAGGGGTAAAATCAGGAAAAATACATTTTTTACAGGTCAAATTACTTCAAAAGCTAAAGATAAAGACATTTCAACGGAATATGATGTCTATTATAATTATTCTGAAGATATTAAAAGGATACCGCCTCACAGGATTTTGGCCATTAACCGGGCTGAGAATGAGGGTGTAATTAAAGCTAAAATTGAATGTGACAGCGAGGATGTTTTAAGGTATTTGGAAAGGCATACTCTTAAAAACATCTCAAAAATTCCAGAAAAAATTGAATACAATAAATATACCACTCCAATAATAAAGGAAGCTATTGAAGATGCTTATAAAAGGTTAATATCTCCTGCAATAGAGCGTGAAATCAGAAATTATTTGACCGAGAAAGCTGAAGAAAAATCCATTGAAGTGTTTGCTCAAAACTTAAATCAGGTGTTAATGGAATCTCCGTTAGTTGGAAAAGTCATTTTAGGATGGGACCCGGCTTTCAGAACAGGTTGCAAGCTGGCTATTATTGATGAGACAGGAAAAGTTCTGGATACTGCATTAATTTATCCTACGGCTCCTCAAAATAAAGTTGCCGAATCAATAAAAACAGTTCGTGATTTGATTGAAAGATACGACATTAATGTTATAGCTATTGGAAACGGAACCGCTTCAAGAGAATCAGAAGAAATTGTGGCTAAAATCATAAAGGGAACCAATGTTGAATATATAATCGTTAATGAAGCGGGTGCATCTGTTTATTCAGCATCAAAACTTGCAGACGAAGAGTTTCCAGATTTTTCAGAAGGTGAGAGAAGTGCGGTTTCAATTGCAAGAAGACTTCAGGATCCTTTGGCCGAGCTTGTAAAAATAGACCCGAAATCCATTGGTGTTGGTCAATATCAGCATGACATGAATCAGAAACAGCTTTCCGAATCTTTGGACGGTGTTGTTGAAAAAGTGGTAAATGAAGTTGGCGTTGATTTAAACACTGCTTCTTATAGTCTTTTAAATCATGTTTCAGGAATTGGAAAGACTACTGCCCAAAATATAATTGATTATAGGGATGAAAATGGAAAATTCACCAATAGAAAGGAGCTGCTGAATGTAAAAAAATTAGGTAAAAAAACATTTGAGCAGTGCGCAGGATTTGTAAAGATAGACAACCCCGAATATCCGCTGGATAACACTACAATACATCCGGAATCTTATAGTGCAACAAAAAAGTTACTTAAAAAGTTAGGCTGCAGTGTTGATGATATCGGATCCAGTAATTTAAAATTGGATAATCTGGACCTTGAAAATCTGTCAGAAGAGCTTGGCATCGGTTTAGAAACATTGAAAGATATCATTAAGGAGCTTAAAAAGCCCGGTCGAGACCCAAGGGAAGATATGCCAAAACCTATTCTAAGAAAAAATGTTCTGTCGATTGAAGACTTGGAAGAAGGAATGATAATGCAGGGAACAGTCAGAAATATTGTTGATTTTGGAGCTTTTGTAGATATTGGAGTTCATCAGGATGGTTTAGTTCATATATCAGAGTTGGTAGCCGATAAATATGTAAAACACCCTCTTGAAATTGTTAGTGTCGGTGAAATTGTGGATGTAAAAGTGTTGGATGTTGACTTAAAAAGGAATAGGATTAACCTATCTATGATAATTTAAATATTTAAAAGTGAATAATATATTATATTTAATAATTTTAGAAGGGATTAAATGACACCAAAGATAATGATTATTCTTGGAAGTGGTTCAGATATTGCTATTGCTGAAAAGGCTATGGATGTTTTAGATAAATTGGAGATACCATATAGTTTAAAAATTGCATCTGCCCACAGAACACCAAATCTTGTTCGTGAAATTGTTAGTCAAGGAACAGATGCAGGTATTGAGGTATTTATTGGTATTGCGGGTTTAGCGGCTCATTTGCCTGGAGCTATTGCCGCTTATACGCCAAGACCAGTCATTGGAGTCCCGGTAGATGTTAAGACCGGAGGTATCGATGCACTTCATTCCGTTGTTCAGATGCCTTATCCTTCTCCTATTGCAACTGTTGGAATTGATAGGGGAGATAATGCGGCAATACTGGCAGCCCAATTTATGGCTCTTCATGATGATGAAATTCGTCAAAAGGTAATAAAATTAAGAAAAGATTATGCTCAAAAGGTCTATAATAGTAATGAAGATTTAGTTCAGCAAATTGACAGGCCATTTATACAAAATGATTTTTTAAGAATTAAAAATCTTGAAATAAATGAAGTTAAAGTGGATGAAAATGTCGAACCAGGATGTAAAAATAAGGATGCTGAAGTTTCTATAATTGTTGGAAGACAAACAGATTTACCAACTGCTAAAAAAGCTGGCGTAATATTGGATAGGCTTAAAATAAGTCATGACATTAAGGTTGTATGTCCAATCAGATCCAATAAAAAATTCACAAATTATGTAAAGTCAATGAAAAATGTTAAAGTATTCATTGGAATTAGTTCAAACTCATCACAGGTTACAGGAGGTATTGTTGGTCTTACAGACAGGCCGGTAATAGGTGTTCCTTGTACAAATGAGAATGGTAATGATTATATGCTAACAACTGTAAGTATGCCGCCGGGCGTACCGGTTGCTACAGTCGGTATAAACAACGGTAAGAATGCTGCAGTGCTTACAGGTGAAATTCTTTCTATAAAGGACACTAATACCACAGAACTTCTTGATAAATTGAAAGATAAAAAATTAAACTTATAAAAGGGATAACATGAAAATTGAAGATGCTAATGTAGTTGAAATAACAGATGAACTTTCCACAGAATTTGAAATATCCAAAGGGCTTAGAAAATATCCGAAAGATACTGTTATTGTTAATAATGTAAAAGGTTTTGACATTCCTGTAATTTCCGGAATTTGTAATACCAGGGAAAAAATTGCAAAATCCATTAACTGTGAAGTTAGTCAAATAACCGAAAAAATCATTGAAGCTATGGAAAAACCGATTAAAGTAGATAAATTCACAGATTTCAGTGAATATGATACTTCAGAAGTTGATTTGGATAAAATACCAATTTTAACTCATTATAAAAGAGACGGCGGAGCTTACATTACTGCAGGTGTTGTATTTGCACGTGACCCTGAAACCGGCATTCAGAATGCATCAATTCACAGAATGATGGTTTTGGATAACAAAAGATTGGTTATCAGAATTGTTCCAAGAAATCTTTATACCTATTTCCAAAGAGCACAGAAATTAGGCAAAGACTTGGACATTGCTATAGCTATTGGAATGGATCCTGCAATTCTTCTTGCAAGCACAACTTCAATTCCGATTGACTATGATGAAATGGATGTGGCTAACGCATTCAAGGGCGGCGAGCTGGAATTAATAAAATGCGGCGATTTGAATGTTCCTCAAGCCGACATTATTTTAGAAGGTAAAATATCAGTGACAGAAACTGTTGCAGAAGGACCTTTTGTTGATTTGACTGACACTTATGACATTATTCGTGACCAGCCAATCATTAACCTTGAAACCATGCATATTAAAAAAGATGCAGTTTATCATGCAATCATTCCTGCAGGATTTGAACATAAGCTGTTACAAGGCCTTCCACAGGAACCAAGAATATTTAAAGCAGTTAAAAATGCAGTTCCTACAGTTGAAAATGTTGTTTTAACTGAAGGAGGTTGTTGCTGGTTACATGCTGTTGTATCTATCAGAAAACAGACTGAAGGAGACGGAAAAAATGCAATCATGGCTGCATTATCAGCACACCCATCACTCAAGCATTGTGTTGTAGTTGACACTGATGTTAATGTATTTGATGCTGAAGATGTCGAATATGCAATATCAACACGCGTAAAGGGTGACAGGGATATAATGATTGTGCCTAATGTTCGTGGTTCATCTCTTGATCCGGTCGCTGAAAGTGACGGAACAACTACAAAAATAGGTGTTGATGCAACCAAATCATTAAAAACCTTGGAAAAATTCGAAAGGGTTAGTTTTGGAGAGTAAAACCTCCTTTCCCTTATTTACTATTTTTTAACAAATACTTCTATCATTACTTAGATAAAGTTAGTTAAATTGTTTTTATACTCTAACTTGCTTTTAATGTCTTTTTAATTTACAGAGTATACAGATTGCCATAATTATAAAGGGTAACGTCATCTGGAACTCTATGAATTATGTTTTTTGTGTCAAATATTATTGGATTTTTCATTTTTTTACCAATCAATTCATAATCCGGATGTTTAAACTCATTATGGTCGCATAAAATAAGAATTAAATCAGCACCATCAATTGCATCAGCTAAACTTACAAGACCTTCCCGTTTTATGTGAGGGTCGTGTATTGCAATTTCATAGCCGTCATTTTCTAGTTCGGCTATTATTTCATAAGCCGGACTTTCCCTGTCATCACCGGTATTTCCTTTATAGGAAATGCCTAAAACGGCAATTTTTCCGGTTGAAATTATTTTTCTCACGTATTCGCATACGAATTTCGGCATGGAATTGTTTGTATCACGGGCAAGCTTAATTATTTTTGCAGTTTCCGGCGCTTTAGCATAAATGAAGTATGGATCAATCGCAAGGCAGTGGCCACCAACACCAGGTCCTGGGGAATGAAGGTTTACTCTTGGATGTTTGTTTGCCATTTTTATTACATCAAGTGCATTCACGCCAATTTCGGCACATATTTTTGTTAGCTCATTTGCAAGGGCAATATTGACGTCTCTAAAAGTATTTTCCATACATTTTGATAGTTCGGCAGTTTTTGCTTCTGTAAGCATCAGATTTCCTTCAACAAACTGTCCATATACTTCACTTGCCTTGACTGAGCAATCCGGTGTTACTCCACCGATGATTCTGTCATTGTGAACCAGTTCCTCTAAAATTCTGCCCGGAAGAACCCTTTCAGGACAGTGTGCAAGATATAAATCTTCACCGATGGTAAAACCAGCCTTTTCAAAAATAGGTTTGATGGTTTCATCAGTTGACATTGGAGCTATTGTTGATTCGATAATGATTGTATTTCCCTTTTCCAGATAAGGTATTATTGTTTCACATGCTGTAACGACATAGCTCAAGTCACAGCTGTAGTTTTCAATGATATATGGAGTAGGTACTGTAATAATGAAAGCATCCGCTTTTTCGGGAGTTAATGAGGCTTTATATGTATTATTTTTCACAGATTTTTTGATAATGTCAGCTATCCCAGGTTCTTCAATGTGGATAATTCCCTTATTCAGATTGTCAATAATCTCTTCGTTAATGTCAACTCCAACAACTTCACAATGGCTTCTTGAAAAAAGAGCAGCGGTTGGAAGTCCGATATATCCTTGACCCATAATACATACTTTCATAATATTAACTCCTATTTTAAATATTTAAAATAATATATATCTTACTATATATTAAAGCTTTAAGTGATATCATGAAAATTTTAATTACAGGATCCAACGGAATGTTGGGCCATGATTTGGAAAAGGTTTTAAAAGACAAGCATGAATTAATCTTAACCACATCCAAAACGTTGGATATAACTGATAAAGATAAAACAATGGAAATTATAAAGGAGAACAATCCCGACATTGTTATAAATTCTGCGGCCTATACTGATGTTGACGGATGTGAGACCAACCAGGATTTGGCATATGCCGTAAACGGACATGGCGTTGAAAACCTGGCTCTTGCATGCAGGCAAATCGACTGTCCTCTGGTTCATGTAAGTACTGATTATGTATTTGACGGAACTGCAAGAGATCCTATTCCTGAAGATGGTGAAATTGGTCCTATAAGCGTTTATGGCAAAAGCAAACTTATGGGAGAGCAGGCCATTCAGGAAATTTTGGACAAATACTTTATTGTGCGTACAGCATGGCTATACGGTATCAACGGTAAAAATTTCCCTAAAACAATGCTTGAGCTTGCTGAAAATCATCCGGAAATCACCGTTGTTTATGATGAGGTTGGAACTCCGACATATACTCCGGATTTGGCTTATGGAATTTCCCAGTTAATAGAAACTGATTTTTATGGAATTTACCATCTGACAAATTCAGGAAGCTGCTCCTGGTGTGAATTTGCAAGGTATATATTTGAGATTGCAGACCGTGACGTTAATGTGGTTCCGGTTACAGCATCCGAATTTTCAAGGCCGGCTCCAAGACCAAGCTATTCAGTATTGATGAATAAAAAATGGATTGAAAATGGATTTGAACCATTAAGAGATTATAAAGAAGCTATAAGTGAATATATTGAGTTGATTAAATGAATAAAAAGCTAGTGTTTGTCCTTGCACTTGTCATCGCATTATTTACAATGGCATCTGTAAGTGCAGGATTTTTCGATTTTTTAAAATTTGGAAATGATGATTCATCTTCCGTTAGTGTCGATGAAGATGGCCAGTACTGTACAGTAAATGAAGTTGCAGCTTATATTAAACAGTATCATAAGCTTCCAAGCAACTACATAACAAAAAAGGAAGCTCAGGAATTGGGATGGCACGGCGGACCGCTTAAAAGTTATGCTCCCGGAAAAAGCATAGGCGGGGACACATTCACCAACAGGCAGCACGTGCTTCCCGACAGCAATTCAAAATACATAGAATGTGACATTAACGCCAATGGAACAGCACGCGGAGCTGAAAGGATTGTCTACAATACCGGAGACTTTAAGGTTTATTATACAGCAGACCACTACAGCACATTTAAAGAGGTTTAAAATGCAACTGGACGGCAAATTAATAAAGGAAAATGGGCATGACTATTTGGCCGAAGCACTGAATTTTCCCGATTATTACGGCAAAAACCTGGATGCCTTATATGATTGTCTAACTGAAATCAGCTGCGAAATCGAATTGGTCAATGCCAGTTTTGTTGATAAGGATATTATTGACACATTTAAAGATGCAGCTTTTGAAAATGATTTTTTAAAATTAAAAATGTTCCCTTAACCGGGAAATTCTCTTTCTTTTTTTTAACATTATAAAAAAGACTGAATTGTAAATATTAGTCTATTTAGGCATTTTTCAGGTATTTCACTAAAATTTAGATGTTATTTTTCGCCACAAAACTTTTTATTTATCTAAAAATATCTTAATGCATTTTTTTTAAAATAGTATTCATTGGCATTCGATGGCTTGCCAGGTTATATCAAAGTTTTTCTCAAAAGTTAAATCAGTATTGTCATTTGCGAAAGTTAGCCAAAATTCTGAATTCCCATATATATTATAAACAATGATTCGACAATTTTTTTAGTTGAGAAGTCTTTCCTGATTTCATTTGCCTTTTGCCTTCTTCGACAAGGCCGACTAAAAATACAAATACACAGTTCAGCTAGAAACAATTGTCGGATCATCCCTTGACGGTAAAGCATACCTTAGGTCTGGTTTGGTTGTGAAACTTAAAGTCAACGGCAAAACATTTACAGGTAATACAGACAGTGTTGGTAAAGTCACCTTCAAGATAACTAATCTGTCCAAAAAAGCAAATTACAAAGCTAGTATTAGTTATGCTGGTGATAATACTTACAAATCCTCAAGCAAAACCGTAACTTTAAAAGTTAAATAGTGGGATTCAATTCTCACTATACCTTATTTTTTTTAATGTCCAAAAATTAGGGCACATACATCAATCTGCAAATTTAACAGAATTATTTCTTTTTTTTAGTGCGAAAAATATTTGTAATAATATTACATCTTAAATAAAACATTATATTAATCATTAAAAATAAATTTATTTTTTAGTGATTGTTATGAAAGGTATAGTACTTGCAGGCGGTTCCGGAACTCGTCTTTATCCAATTACAAAGGCAGTTTCCAAGCAATTATTACCCTTATATGATAAACCGATGATTTATTATCCTATATCTGTATTGATGCTTGCAGGAATTCGTGAAATTTTGATTATTTCTACTCCCCGTGACTTGCCAATGTATAAAGACTTGCTTGGTGACGGCAGTAGTTTCGGCATTGAATTTTCATATGAAGTTCAGGAAAATCCAAATGGTCTTGCTGAAGCATTTGTTATAGGTGAAGAGTTCATCGGCGATGACAGTGTTGCTTTGATTTTGGGGGATAATATCTTCCATGGACACAGATTTACAGAAATCCTTCAAAGAGCTAAAAACCTGAAAGAAGGCGCTGTAATATTTGGATATTACACCAACAATCCTGAAGCCTTTGGCGTTGTTGAGTTTGACAGTGAATGGAACGTGTTATCCATTGAAGAAAAACCGGAAAAGCCTAAATCAAATTATATTGTACCTGGCCTTTATTTTTATGATAATGATGTAATTGAAATATCTAAAAACGTCAAACCTTCCGATAGGGGGGAAGTTGAAATTACATCAGTCAATGAAGAGTATTTGAAGCGCGGTAAGCTTAAGGTCGAACTTCTTGGAAGAGGTATGGCCTGGCTTGATACCGGTACTCATGAGGGGCTTTTGGAAGCTTCAAACTTTATAGAAACTATTCAAAAAAGACAGGGGTTATATATAGCTTGTCTTGAAGAGATAGCTTATCTTAAAGGTTATATTAATGATGAAGAGTTGTTGAAAACAGCTGAAGAACTTAAAAAAACCGATTATGGGCAATACTTATTTAATTTAGTTAAAAAGTGATTTTATGGGAAAATTTAAATTTACAGATTTAGATATTGAGGGGATGTTTTTAGTCGAGCCTACTGTTTTTGAAGACAATAGGGGATACTTTATGGAATCTTATAATGAAAATGATTTTAAGCAAGCAGGTCATGATTTAACATTTGTTCAGGATAATCAATCTAAATCATCAAAAGGTGTTTTAAGAGGCCTGCATTTACAGGTTAATTATCCTCAAGGCAAACTTGTACGTGTTATCAAAGGAGAAGTATTTGATGTTGGAGTAGACCTGAGGGCAGATTCTCCTACCTACGGAAAGTGGGCCGGAGCCATTTTATCTGAAGAAAATAAAAAACAGTTATTCATTCCGCCAAAATTCGCACACGGATTTGTTGTCCTGTCAGATGAGGCAGAATTCCAATATAAATGCACAGAATTTTATCATGGTGATGATGAAAGCGGTATAATGTGGAATGATGAGGATATTGCAATCGACTGGCCGATTGATGATATCGATGAGATTATTTTATCAGATAAGGATAAACAGTGGAAAACCCTGAAGGAATCTCAAATTAAATATGAGTGATAACATGGCTAAGATACTTGTTACAGGCGGTGCTGGCTTTATCGGAAGCAATTTCGTAAGGTATATGGTTAATAAGTACTCTGAATATGAAATCATTAACCTGGATGCATTGACATACTGCGGAAACCTTGAAAACTTAAAAGACATTGAGGATAGGGATAATTATTCCTTTGTTAAGGGAGACATTAGGGACAAATCTGTCGTTGATGATTTGGTCAAGGAATGTGATTATGTTATTAATTTTGCAGCCGAAAGCCATGTTGACAGAAGCATAGAAGATCCGGAAATCTTCATCAAATCAAATGTTTTGGGTACACAGACTCTTTTGAATGCGGCTAAGGAATTCGGTGTTGAAAAATATATCCAGATATCCACTGATGAGGTTTATGGAACTTTAGGAAAAACCGGTTATTTTACAGAAACTACTCCTTTACAACCTAACAGCCCATATTCTGCTTCAAAAGCAGGTGGAGATTTAATTACACGAGCATATGGAGAAACTTTTGATTTGCCAATTAACATTACACGCTGTTCTAATAATTATGGACCTTACCAGTTTCCAGAAAAATTAATTCCATTAATGATTTCAAATACTCTGGAAGATAAGAAATTACCAATTTATGGTGATGGTAAAAACATTCGTGACTGGTTGCATGTTTTAGACCATTGCAGAGCTATTGATTTGGTAATGCATGAGGGTGAACTTGGTGAAGTTTATAATATCGGCGGAAACAACGAAAAAGAAAATATTTATATCGTCAAGTTAATTTTAGAAGAGCTCGGTAAGGATGAATCATTGATCGAATTTGTAACTGATAGGTTAGGCCATGATAGGCGCTATGCAATCGATTCAACAAAAATTCAAAATGATTTAGGCTGGTCCCCGGAATATACTTTTGAAAAAGGTATAAAAGAAACAATCCAATGGTATTTGGACAATCAGGATTGGACCAATCAGATTAAAACCGGCGACTATCAAAAATATTATGAAAAAATGTATGGCAACAGGTAATTTTTACACTTGAAACATACCTCTTTTTTCTATTATTTCATTATTTATTATTAATTTTTTTAACCAACTGTTTAAAAATTTTTGGATAAATTATTTTATTAACTATTATTTTATTCATTATATATTAATAGCTTATTTTTTTGAAATAAAGATAATTTTATATATTCTTTTTTTTAAATATTCATTAGTGTAAGAATTTTTATTGTTTAATTCTTATGTTTGGGGAAATGGTGATTTTATGTTGACACAATATTTACCTTTTGTTGCGTTAATTATTTTTGGCAATATTGAAAACTTGGTGCTCTCTTCACAGGGAGTTGTTGCTGGTGTTAATCCGCTAAAATTAGGTATTGCAAGTATTATCTGTGTTTCAATATGGCTTATTATTGGTACTTTCGGAACCCAAATTCTTATAGAATATGTTGATTTCATTGATTTTATTGGTGGTTTAGCAATATTTATTTTAGGTTTACAAGCGATGATTCAATCTGTTAGGGGTGAATAGATGGACCAGGAATTAAAACATTTTTCAGTATTATTGGTTTTTGGAAACATTGAAAACTTGATTTTGGCAGCTCAAGGTGTTGATGCACATGTAAACCCGTTAGGTTTGGCAATTTTAAGTTTAATGGCTGTTTGCTTCTGGCTTATAATAGGTACATTCGGTACAAGATTCGCAATGAAATATGCAAGGATTATCAACTTCATCGGAGGTCTGGCAATATTTATTTTAGGTATTCAGGCAATGATGAACTCAATACCTGGAATGTTAGCATTTTTCCATTAAATTAATTACTGCTGATTTTCATGAAATATCTTAAACATAAAATCTATGGATTTATATTTAATTTATTTAAAGTATTTCCCATAAATAAAAACAGAATTACATTCATTGTCGATTCGGGTGAATCATTCAAAGGTAATCTGGATTATATCAAAAATGAATTTGAAAAAAGAGGAAATTTCGAGTTTAACTTTTTTTATAAAGATCAGTTTTCAATCAATGCCCTTAAAAAATTAGCTACTTCAAAATACATATTTTTAAACGATAACTTTTTTCCTGTGGCATTCATGAATTTCAAAAGTGAAACTGTAGTTACCCAATTGTGGCATGCACCTGGAGCATTTAAAAAGTTCGGCGGGTCTGTCAGTGATGAGGACGCAAAAGAAATGCTTTTAAAGATTTCAAAAAATACAGACTATTTAATTGTATCCTCAAAAAATATTGTAGATTATTATAGTGAAGCCTTCCAGATATCAAAGGATAAAATTAAGCCTTTAGGTCTTCCAAGAGCGGATTATTACTTTGAAAATCACAATATTGATGAATTGAAGTCCAAATTTTGCAGTAAATATGGAATCGATTTGGAAAAGAAAATAATTCTTTATGCTCCAACTTTTAGAGATGAAGAAAAGTATAATAACGTTTTCAATTATTTGAATTTGGATGAGTTCAACGAATCGTTGGGTGATGAGTATATTCTGGCTTTAAGGCTCCATCCAAAAATCAGGAATTTTTATAGCGGAGAAATTTCCGCACAGGAAAAATATGTGGATTGCAGCGATTATAAATCAGAGCAGGAATTGCTGCTGATTAGTGATATTTTAATTACGGACTATTCATCAATAATGATTGAATTTGCATTGTTAAATAAGCCTATTGTATTTTTCACATATGATTTTGATAGCTATTTAAACGAGGAAAGAGGATTTTATTTTGATTTTAAATCTACTGTTCCCGGACCTGTTGTTAATGATTCTAGTCAGTTAATTAATGTTATTGTAAACAGTGAATTTGATGAAAGCAAAATGTCCGACTTTGTTAAGACACAATTTGATGCAATTGATGGTGAAGCATCTAAAAGAGTTGTTGATTATCTTTTAAAATATGGTGGTCAAAATGAATAATATTGCCATTAGTGTAATCATACCTGTTTATAATTGTGCTGAATATATAGGTGTAACTCTTAAATCAGTAATTAATCAGGATTTTAAAGATTATGAAATAATAGTTATTGATGACGGCTCTACTGATGACAGTTTGAAAATCATCAATCAGACATTAAACAGTTGTGGGGTTCAATATAAAGTAATCCATCAGGAAAATGCCGGTGTTAGTGTTGCAAGAAACCACGGAATCGATATTGCGACAGGTGAGTATCTTGTTTTTATTGATGGGGATGATATAGTTTTAGAAAATCATTTGTCTGAATTATATAATCCCAATTATGATTTTAACTTAATACAGTTTGCTAAAAAAGATGATTCTTCATTATCAACTCCCAACCGCCTTAATAAAGGAGTTATTTCGACAAAGGATTTCATTAAAAAAGAACTAAACATGGAAATGCTATTTAATTTTTTCCAGTTATCGTATAGGGCCAGCATTATTAAAGAAAATGGTGTTTACTTTACTCCGGGAGTTGTTTATGGGGAAGACACAGAATTTGCACTTAAAGCATTAATTTACGGTAGTTCAATTCATATCAGTGAGGAAGTTACCTATTTTTATGTTCAACGTTCCGATTCTGCAATTAGAACTACAGAATTTAAACGATTTGATGTAATTCCTCTGTTTGAAAATCTTGCTCTTTTTTATAGGCTTAATGGAAAAAATGATCTGGCAAATCTGATTATATACTCAAGGATTCCAAAAGCAATTTTCGGCAATATGAATTACTTCTTCTATAGCTATTATGGTTTTGATAATGTAATGTATGTGATGAAGAAAAAAAATTTGTTTTCCAAATTGGCCAGGTATAAGGGTAATGATGAAAAATTTAAATGGAAAGTAAGACTATTTTTATTAAATCCGAAACTATATTATAAAATGTGGTTTAAGTTTAAAAATTCAATTGATTAACATGAAAGTTTCTGTCGTGACACCAAACTATAATGGAGAAAAGTTCTTAAAAGCTTTCTTCGAATCCTTGAACAATGACAGTGAGTTCATTGGGGAAGTGATTATCATAGATAATGGATCTAGTGATAATAGTAAGGATTACATTAACAGTAACACTTTTGATTTTCCGGTTAAATTAATTGAAAATTCACAAAATCTGGGCTTTGCTCCCGCAGTTAATCAGGGAATTTCGCATGCAAAGCACGAATACATATTTTCACTAAACAACGACACTGAAGTTAAGGAGGGTTCCATTAAGCATATGGTTGATTTAATTTCATCAAGCGAAGACATTTTCTCTGTTCAAGCTAAAATGCTTCAGTTTAATAATAAAGATTTGATTGATGATGCCGGTGATGAATATAACCTGCTTGCCTGGACTAAAAAAACAGGAGAAAACCATAACTCTAATGAATTTAATCAGGTCAAAGAAATCTTTTCAAGTTGTGCCGGAGCGGCCCTTTATAAAAAAACGTTATTGGAAGAATTGGGGATGTTTGACGATAACTTTTTTGCATACATGGAGGATGTGGATTTGGCAATAAGGGCTAAGATTAACGGTTATCACAATCTCTTGTGCCCGCAGGCTGTTGTCTACCATATTGGAAGTGCAACCAGTGGTAGCAGATACAATGAGTTTAAAGTAAAGTTGGCGGCCCGGAATAACGTTTGGGTTGTTTATAAGAATATTCCAATACCTTTAAAGATCATTAATTTTATATTCCTGTTTTTAGGATTTTTGTTAAAATATTTGTTTTTTGTAAAAAAAGGATTCGGTTCAATTTATCTGGCCGGAATAAAGGAAGGCTTGTCTTCAAGGGATAAAGTTACAAAAACGCAATTCAAATCAAAAAATATAAAAAATTATTTAAAAATTGAATATAGATTAATTATTAACATGTTTAAATTTTTAAAAGGATAATCAGTTGATTTTTATGGATTTATCTATTGTAATTGTAAATTACCGGACTTATGAATTAACAAGAGATACTGTTAATTCGATTTTAAAGTATTCCTATCCATTTAACTATGAAATAATCGTTGTTGATAATGCATCTGGTGATGATAGTTTAGCCAGATTAAGAGATTACTTTAAAGATAATGTAAAATTCATAGAATCCAGTGAAAACAGGGGATTTGCAGTCGGAAATAATCATGCTTTAAGGCAGGTAAACAGTGATTATGTATTGCTTTTAAATTCAGATACGGTAGTTTGGGAAAATACATTAGAAAACATTTACAGTTACATGGAAAAGCACAAGGACGTTGGTGCATGCGGATGCAGGGTCAGATTGGAAAACGGTGAGCTGGACAAAGCATGTAAAAGAACTTTTCCAAACGTTAAAAATTCCTTTTTTAGATTATTCCATATCCCAAACAAGAGCAGTGATGATAATTACAATTTAACTGATTTACCAGACGATGAGGTCTATGAAATTGACTGTCTTACCGGAGCATTCATGTTTATTAGAAAAGAAGCTCTAGACAAGGCGGGCTTATTGGATGAAACGTTTTTCATGTATGGCGAAGACATTGACCTTTGTTACCGAATCAAGGAAGCCGGCTGGAAAATAGTCTATTATGGAAAATCATCAATAACTCATTTGAAGGGAGCTAGCAGTAAAAAACAAAAAAGTAAATTGATTTATGAATTTTACCATGCGATGTATATTTATTATAATAAACACCATGCCAATGAATCTTCCTTTATCGTGAACATTGTTGTTTACTTGGGTATGGGTGTTTTATGCATTTTAAAACTATTTTTAAATTTGTTTAAAAAAAGAGTATAAATAAGATATTAGACAATATTATATTAAAACTAGTTTTTCGGTAATTACTATGATAAAGGAAAATCAACGATTATTTAATATTAGCTTAGTATTAATTGATGTGTTAGTTATTACTTTATCACTTTATTGTTCATTTTGGTTGAGGTTTTATACGACAATTTTCGGCCCGATTGGAGGCCATTTGGGGATTATGAGTTACACTTTATTTTTAGTTTTTGCTGTAATTCCTACTTATCTCATTCTTTATTTTGCATTTGGATTGTATAAACCCCGCAGAACCTATAAGAATATATTTTCAGAAGCGACTCAGATAATCAAGGTAAATATTGTAGCATTTTTTGTTTTGCTTGCTATCTTATTTATTATCAATCAGCCTAACTTTTCAAGAATCATGCTTATGCTTTTAGCGATAATAGGTTCATTTTTCGGAATTATTGAAAGGTTCATTGTTAGAAGCATTTTGAGAAGGGTTAGAATTAACAATAGGAATTTAAAGCATATCCTGATTGTCGGAGACAACGATTTGGCCTTTTCATTTGCCCGTAAAATTAAAGATAATCCTTATTTGGGATACGTCGTAAGCGGTATTTTAGGAAGGTCCGATCATATTGGATATGAAATTGCTGGAACTAGGATTATAGGAGCCTTCAAGGATTTGGATAATATTTTGGAAAGAAATAGATTTGACCGGGTTGTTTTAGCAATTCCTTTGAGGTATTATTATCGTCTAAACGAACTTGTGGAAAGCTGTGAAAAATATGGAATTAAGGCAGAAATTATTCCAGATTACATTAGGTATTTCCCGGCACAGCCGTCCGTTGACATGATAGAGGACATTCCTATAATCAATATCCGTTATGTTCCGTTGGATGATGAGTTCAACAAATTCTTAAAATACAGTTCAGATTATTTGATTTCAATAATAGCAATTATTATCACATCCCCAATAATGCTGATTACTGCAATTGCTATTAAGTTAACATCTAAAGGTCCTATTATCTTTAAACAGGAAAGAATTGGCCATAATGCAGAGCCGTTCATGATGTATAAGTTCCGCAGTATGGAAGTTCAAGATCCGAGATTGGAGAAGTCCGAATGGACAACAAAAGATGATCCTCGTAAAACTATTGTTGGTAACTTTATTAGAAAAACTAGTATTGATGAATTGCCTCAATTTTTCAATGTTTTAAAGGGAGATATGAGTGTTGTCGGTCCAAGACCTGAAAGACCTTACTTTGTTGAACAATTTAAGGAAAATGTTCCTAAATATATGGTCAAACATCAGGTAAGACCTGGAATAACCGGTTGGGCTCAAATTCATGGGTGCCGTGGTGATACTTCTATCAGAAAACGTATAGAATATGATATTGAGTATGTAGAAAACTGGCACATGGGATTAGACTTAGCAATAATGATTAAAACTGCTTTAAAGAAAAATCCTAATGCATATTAGTTTTTTCATACATTCACATCTGTGCATTGTCGCACTTGGACTACATTTATAAAAAATTTTTTTTATAATATAAATAATACTCATCAAATGCTCTCTCTAATATTTTATATAGAGTATAATGATAAAATAATAATTAACTTTTCTATGAGGGGTTTGGTATGCAAGAAGAAATTTTACAATTATATGAAAAAATCAAAGATCAACTTTCCGAAGAAGAGTTTAACGCTGAAATAGAAGATTTACGTAAAACTTACGGTGATGTAGAATTTATGAACGATATAGATTTGGCACGTATGATTTTAGAAAATTATGGTGTTGAAAATCCGGAAGTAGTTTCTACAGATGAAAATGATGAATTAGCTATTCAAGAAGCAACTGATGATTCTATGGAAAGTAGTGAAGATGCAGGATTTACAATGACTGAAGAAATTCAGGAATATTATGATAAGGTTAGTGATAAGGTTTCTCAGGATGAATTCTTCCAGCGCATGGAGGTATTCAAAAAAGAAAATGCAGACATATCATTCATGGGGGCAACTGATTTTGCTAAAATGGTTGTCAGTGAACTGGAAGACAAAGTCGAAGAAGTTGAAACATTATCAGAAACTGCTGAATATTCTGATAAGTCAATTAAAGATTTGGAAGAGGGCAGTAAAGATGTCCATGTTTCAGGTAGGGTAATATCAATTTCTAATAAACGATCCTTTAAAACACGCAAAGGTAAAGAAGGTGAAGTATGCAATGTGGAACTTCAGGACAATACCGGAACAATGAGATGTGTTTTCTGGACTCAAAACATGCCTCTTTTAAATAAATTCAATGAAGGCGATGTTATACAAATTAAAAATGTTGATATTAAAGAAGGTTATTCAGGTCTTGAAGCTAACCTAAGGCCAAGATCATCCATTGCACACATTGATGATGACTCTTCAAAATATCCGGTTTATGAAGAGAAAATCACTGACATAGCTGACATTGAACCTGATACTAAAGTTAATATCATTGCCAGGATTATTAGAATTCCTACAATCAGAAGCTATGAAAAAAATGGAAAAGAAGGAAAAGTCGCTTCACTTGAATTGCAGGATGCAACTGGTAAGATTTCCTATACTTTATGGAATAAAAATGTTGAATTAATCGAAGATTTAAAATTGGAGGATGGCGATACTGTAAAAATCCTCGCAGCTCAATCCCGTGAAAGAATCAATAGGGATGGAGAATCTGAAATTTCATTAAGTCATTGGGATGGAAGGATTATCAAAGGTGAATATGATGTTCCTGAAATAGAACAGGAATTTTCACAAATCGGTGATTTATCAGAGCAAAAAGATGTTTCCATTAAAGGAGTGGTAGTTAGGCTCCAAGATATTAAAACATTCATTAGAAAAACAGACAATTCTGAAGGTAGATTAAGAAACTTTGATGTTGGGGATTCAACTGGAGCTATAAGAGTCACTGTTTGGGGAGATGACACTACTATAGCCATCAATAAAGGAGATATAGTTAAAATTATCGGCGGGGATGTTCGTTTTGATGAATATACCGAAAGCGGATATTCAATGAACACCAATTTCAATACTCAAATCACTGTCAATCCGACAAACTTGACTGCTGAAGAATTGGATGAATTCGAAGCTATAAGAGAACAACTAAGGCCAGTTCCTATAGGAACCATTGCTGAAATTGATGATGAAGGCAAGGAAATTGACATTATTGGTAGAATTCTCTCAGTAAATGACGTCAACGAATTCCAACGTGATGACGGAAGCGTAGGTCTTGTCAGATCCGTAATGTTTGCTGATGAATCAGGCAAAGTTCAGCTATCATTCTGGAATGAAAAAGCTCAGGAAGAATATGTTGTTGGAGATGCATACCAAATTGAAAATGCTAGAACAAGACTTGGAATGATGAGCGTTGACTTGAATATTGGAAACAATTCTAGAGTAATTAAATTGTCAGAAGAACAAGCATCAGCAATGTTTATTCCGGAATTATCCACCTTGGAAAAAACAATCTATAATCCTAAAAAGATTGAAGATTTAGATGAAGATGAAGAGGATACTATTATCATAGGTAGAATAATTGAGATTTATGATATCCGTAAATTCGATAGAGACACCGGAGATACCGGTCATGTAAGGAATATCGAAATTGCTGACGATACAGGTGCTATTAGAGTCGCATTATGGGATAATGATGCACTTAAAGAAAGGAATATTGGTGATGGAATTAAATTACAGAACCCACGTTTAGCATTAAACATGGATAATCGTCTTGAAGCTAATGTATCAAGAGCTACAACAATTCTTGAACCTAGTGAAAGTGAATTAGAAAAATTACCATCAATTGATGAGTTACTGGCCGAAATTTACACTCCAAAAACTATAGAATCCTTATTGGAAGATGATACTAATGTTTGTGTCACCGGTACTATCAAAGAGGTAAGCACTGAAAGAGTACTTCTTAAAAGATGTCCTAGTTGTAATCAAAGTGTTGAAGAATCAGAGGATGAATACATTTGTGATAATTGTGGATTTACCTTTGATGAGCCAGAATATCTTCTTATGGTTCCTACAAGAATTGAAGATGACACTGGTGAAATTCAAGTTACATTCTTTGATAAATTAGCAGAGGAATTAATTGGAATGAAAAAAGAAGAAATAATTAGTCTTGTCGATGACGGTTACGGTATTGAAGATAAACTTGAAGACTTAAGCGGTTTGACTGTCGAGATTATAGCTAATGTCAGTTTTGATGAATACAGGGAAGAAAACAAATTAAGCCCTAAAAAGATTATAAACAAATATTTTTAAATTAAATAAACTAAAGGAATGATTATAATGGTAGAATTAGCAGATTTACCAGGTGTTGGTGAAAAAACAGCAGAAAAATTAAGGGACGCAGGTTTCGCTGATATGATGAGATTAGCTACTGCTACTCCTAAAGAATTGTCAGTAAAGGCCGAAATTGGTGAAGGAGTTGCTGAAAAAGTTATTGAAGCAGCCCGTAGAGCTGAAAACATTGATTTTGAAACTGCTTTAGAAGTTGATGAAAGAAGAAAAGATGTTGGCCATATCACTGTAGGTTGTCAAGAATTCAATGATTTAATTGGTGGAGGAATTGAAACTCAATCAATCACTGAAGTATTTGGTGAATTTGGATCTGGTAAAAGTCAAATTTCCCATGAATTAGCCGTCACTGTTCAATTGCCTTTTGAACTTGGAGGACTCGAAGGGGAATGTGTATTCGTCGATACTGAAAACACTTTCCGTCCAGAAAGGGTAAGACAAATCGCTGAAGGTTTCGATTTAGATGTTGAACAAGTCTTAAGCAGAATTCATGTTGCACGTGCATTTAACTCTGCCCACCAAATTTTAATGGTGGATAAAATCAATGAGCTTATTCAAAATGGTACAAATGTAAAATTAGTTATTGTCGATTCATTAATGGCTCATTTCAGAGCAGAATATGTTGGAAGGGAATCCTTGGCAGTAAGACAACAAAAACTAAATCAACATTTACATTCACTTCAACAAATAGCTAACACTTACAACGTTGCTGTGTTCTTAACAAACCAAGTTCAAGCAAAACCTGATTCATTCTTTGGAAGTCCTACCAAAGCTATTGGTGGACACGTTTTAGGTCACGCTTCTACTTACAGAATTTGGCTTAAAAAAGGTCTTGCAGGTAAAAGAATTGCACGTTTAGTGGATTCTCCTCATTTGCCTGAAGGTGAATGTGTATTTAAAATTACTAGCGAAGGTATCGTTAGCTAATTTTATTTTTTTCTTTTTTATTTTAAAGATTTTTTGCAACTGTAACCCTTTTGATTACACTACTTTAAATTTTAGTTATG
This sequence comes from Methanobrevibacter sp., assembly GCF_045116495.1. Classification (GTDB taxonomy): domain Archaea; phylum Methanobacteriota; class Methanobacteria; order Methanobacteriales; family Methanobacteriaceae; genus Methanocatella. The sequence goes on from NZ_JBGULU010000004.1 coordinate 35,450, forward strand.
TTGTACCTAAAAATTGTTAATATTAACATAACTAAAAGTTATTATTTCATCAAAATCAAACAATTTATCTTTTTTTAATTCAATTAGCTTTAATAATCCTTTTTTTAGAGTATAACATTATTTTAATCAATATTTTTTTTCATCATATATAAACTTTACTCCAAGATTTCATAAGAAAGCTTTAAATATGTGTATTTACTACATATGTATATCTAATACTATGTAAAAATTCTATAGACTTGTTTTAAAAAATTGCAATTTTTATTATATATTAGATATTTTTCACGACTTGTACAAGGTGAATTAATATGGCAGAAGAAATAAATAATAACGAAGAAATTAGGATAGGTGTTTACGTCTGTCACTGTGGTGTAAACATTGGTGGAGTAGTCGACTGTCCTGAAGTAGCTGAATATGCAAAGACACTTCCTAACGTTGTCTACGCAACAGACTATAAATACATGTGTTCCGATCCGGGTCAAGCTATGATCCAAGAGGACATTAAAGAGAAAAACTTAAACAGAATTGTTGTAGCAGCATGTTCTCCTCGTCTTCACGAACCTACTTTCCGTAGATGTGTAGAAGAAGCTGGATTAAACAAATTCTTATTTGAATTTGCTAACTTAAGAGAACAAGACTCCTGGGTACACATGGACTTACCAGAAGAAGCTACCAACAAAGCTAAAGATTTAACACGTATGGCTGTTGCTAAAGCTAGATTACTCGAACCATTAGAAGCTACTAAAGTAGCAGTAAACAACACTGCATTAGTTATCGGTGGTGGAGTAGCTGGTATTCAAACTTCATTAGACTTAGCTGACATGGGCTTCAAAACCTACGTTGTAGAAAGAAACCCAACCATCGGTGGACGTATGGGACAATTAGATAAAACATTCCCAACTCTCGACTGTTCAATGTGTATTTTAGCACCTAAGATGGTAGACTGTCAAAAACACGAAAACATCGAATTAATTTCCTATGCAGAAGTAACCGAAGTAGACGGATACATCGGTAACTTCAACGTAAAAGTAGAGAAAAAACCAAGATATGTTGATGAAGCATTATGTACTGGATGTGGATCCTGTCAAGAAGCTTGTCCTATCGAAATTCCTAACTACTACGACGAAGGTGTCGGTATGGTTAAAGCAGCATTCATCCCATTCCCTCAAGCTGTACCATTATGTGCAACTATCGATAAAGACTACTGTATCGAATGTAACTTATGTGTACAAGCATGTGGACCAAATGCTATCGACCACAATCAACAACCTGAAATTATCGAATTAGAAGTTGGTACTATTGTAGCAGCTATCGGTTACGACCCATTCGACCCATCAGGAATTTACCAATACGGATACGGACGTTTCTCAAACGTTATTACCGCTATGGAAATTGAAAGGATGATTAACGCATCAGGTCCTACCGGTGGACACGTAATCAAACCTTCTGACGGTATTGAACCTAAACGTGTAGCATTCATCCACTGTGTCGGTTCCAGAGATGAACAAATCGGTAAACCATACTGTTCCAGAGTATGTTGTATGTACTCCATGAAAAACGCTCAATTATGTATTGACCACGAACCTGATACCGAAGTAACCTGTTACTACATGGATATTCGTTCATTCGGTAAAGGATACGAAGAGTTCTACAAAACATCTCAAGAAAAATACGGTATTGAATTTATCAGAGGTAAACCTGCACAAATCTTCGAAAACGATGATTTAACCTTAACTATCAGAGCAGAAGACACTTTACTCGGTAAAGTAACTGAATACACTTACGACCTCGTTGTATTAAGTGTTGGTCTCGAACACTCTGCAGGATCTGACGAACTCAGACAAACCTTAGGTCTTTCCAGATCTGCAGACGGATTCTACATGGAAGCTCACCCAAAACTCAGACCTGTTGACACCTTAACTGACGGTGTTTACATTGCTGGTGTAGCACAAGGTCCTAAAGATATTCCTGACTCCGTAGCACAAGGTTCAGCTGCAGCATCCAGAGCAGCTATCCCAATGGCTAAAGGAGAAGTAGAAATCGAACCTATTATTGCATCCAACGACGAAACCGTTTGTGGTGCTTGTCAAGTATGTGTTGAATTATGTCCATTCGACGCTATTTCAATCGCTACCGGTGTAGGTGGAAAAGAATTTGCACAAATTAACTCCGCATTATGTAAAGGATGTGGAACTTGTGTAGGTGCATGTCCATCTGGTGCAATGAACCAACAACACTTCAAAACCGAGCAAATTATGGCACAAATCAGTGCTGCTCTTGAAGACTTAGGTAAATAGATTTAGAGATTAATTTCTCTATTTCTTTTTTTATTTTTTTAACATTAACATTCGCAATTTCAATTTTTAAACTGTTTTTCCAACGTGATATATATCCCGAGATATTTTTCGCTTTCATTTTCCAAATCGTTAATGTTAATGAAAGATAGAATTAATAATTTTCATCTTGACTTTTTTTCATTGAAAATCCTAGTTTTTCATAACTATTATATTAGAGATTAAACATAAATTAATTCATAAATATATAATTGGATATTAGGTGTAGTAAATGGCTAATTATCATGACGAAATTTTAAACTTTGAAAAAATTGCACAAGAACATACTGAATATATGAGAAACAGTATAAATCTGATTGCTTCTGAAAACGTTACCAGTGTAGAAGTAACCGAAGCTTTAGCTACTGATTTTGCTCATAGATACGCTGAAGGACAAGCATTCCAAAGATTTTATGAAGGATGCCAATATGTTGATTTAGTTGAAGACAAAACAAAAAAACTTTCATGTAAAGTATATGACTGTGATTATGCTAATGTTCAACCGGTTTCCGGTGTAACAGCAAACCTTGCAGCATTCTTTGGATTTGCAAAACCTGGTGAAAAAGTAATGGCATTGGAAGTACCGTCCGGAGGTCACATTTCTCACGCTGATGTAAGTGCAGCAGGTATTCGTGGACTTAAAACTGTATTCCATCCATTAGATAAAAATGTAATGAACATTGACATTGATGCAATGAACAAAAAAATCCTCGAAGAAAAACCAAAAATAGTTTTATTCGGAGGAAGTTTATTCTTATTCCCACATCCTATTAAAGAAGCTCGTGAAGCTGCTGATGAAGTTGGAGCAACCATAATGTATGACGGGGCACATGTTTTAGGTTTAATTGCAGGAGGACAGTTCCAACAACCTTTAAAAGAGGGAGCAGATGTAATGATGGGAAGTACCCACAAAACATTCCCTGGTCCTCAAGGTGGTATTATTCTCTCACACAAAGAAAACGAAGAAATAATTGACAATGCAGTATTTCCGGGTGTTGTAAGCAATCACCACTTGCACCATTTGCTTGGTTTAGGAATTGCAACTGCTGAAATGTTGGAATTCGGTGAAGCTTATGCAAAACAGACTATTAAAAATGCTCAGGCATTAGGTCAAGCAATGTATGAATTGGGCTTTGATGTATTATGTGAAGATTTAGGATTTACCCAATCTCACCAAATTGCTGTTAACTTAACCAGCATCAGATCCGCATCCGATATTGCAAAAGAATTGGCAGACAATAATGTTATTTTAAACAAAAACCTCTTGCCTGGAGATGACAGGGACAACTCCGATGACCCATCCGGTATCAGAATCGGAACTCAGGAAATCACCCGTAGAGGCTTAAAAGAAAAAGAAATGACTGAAGTTGCTCAGTTTATTAAACGTGTAGCAGTCGATAAAGAAGATATTGCAGATGAAGTAGCTGAATTCATGAACCAATACACTACTTTAGACTATGCATTCTCAGATAGAGATGCTTACCAATATCATAAATTATAGATTAAAATGAGAATCGGATTTGCATTTACTGGTGCCGGTCATTTACTGCGCGAATCAGTACAGGTAGCTGAAAAATTAGCCAAAGAAAATGAGGTAACTGTATTTCTGTCAGGGGCTGCTGAAGAAGTCCTTAAGATGTATGGGCTTTACGAACGTGTTGAACGTTTAACCGGCGGCAAATACAGGGAACTTGCTACTGATTCCAATCAAAAATTTTCATATCCAATAACTGGTCGTTTATCATTAGGTAAATACGACCTGCTAATCGTCTCACCGGCTACGGCAAATACAGTTTCAAAAATAGTCTATGGAATTGCTGACACATTGGTTACAAATGCAGTGGCACAGGCGGGAAAAGGTGCTGTACCAGTATATATGGTGCCTGTAGACATTCATCCGGGGCCTGTTGATACAGTTCTGCCATCTAAAATGGAACTATCAAAATGTCAGAGCTGTGATGATTGTGTTGCTTCACTGGCTTGTGAACAAGGTGCAATAATTCCTCATGAGGAAATAGACCTGACAAAATGCATTGGATGTGGTTTGTGTAGAAATACATGTCCATATGATGCGATTTCCGAAGGAAAAATCATAACAATCTATATGAGAGATATTGATATTGAAAATACTCGCAAGCTAACAAGTATTGACAATATTCAAATCTTTGAAACTCCACAAGAGATCTTAGATAAATTCTAAGCAATCTCCTATTTTTATTTTTAATTTGCCTTTTTTTGTTTCTAAAATATTTTTTGCCTGTTTTTTAGAATTATAGAATTTCCATGGCTTCAATGTAATTTTATCAATAACCACATTGTTTTCACCCAAAAAATAAACATCAATTTCAAATCTCATAAAATGTGTGTGTATTGATGAATGCCTGATATTTGTAAATAACATTGCAAAATCAAAATCTTTTTTTCCCATCAATCCTATAAAACGTTTAAAAAAAGTGTCTGCATTTGTAATTTTTATATCAAATTTGTCATTGGTTGTTTTATTTAAAATCATAGCTATATATTATTTTTTTAATAATATATAAGCTTTTAACAAGTTTAAAACAATATTTACTTATATATAAGTTTTATTTTTCATTTTTCCACTAGTTAAATCTTCAAATGCAATTTTAAAGGATTCTTTTTCAAAAACCCCTGGAATAAGTAGTCTTTCATCATTATATTCGATAAAATAATATGGAACTGTAGTAATTCCATTTGATATTGCCTCGTCCATGTCGAGATCCACTTCGATATTTAATGAGCTGCTTTCAAGCAGTTCGCTTATTTCATTTTCATCCAATCCGCA
>NZ_JBGULU010000005.1:0-2565 GCF_045116495.1 Methanobrevibacter sp.
GTATGCAATTATCAAAATTACCAGTAATGCATAAAGTTTTTTCATTATTATTTCACCTGCTTAATGTTATTTAATTTAAACTATATAATCATTGGGTATAATTTTACAATTAAATAAATATAATATTTATAGTAAAAAAGACAAAATAGTACCTATAATTCAGTCAATTGATGTTTTAACAGCTTTTAGTCGATATAAGTGTGTTTAAAAAAATAAATTATTTTTTAAAAGTTGTTAAAAAAACTATACTAATAAATTCATGAATTATTAAAAAGTTTAGGAAAATGGTGTGATTATGGAAAGAAAAATGAAAATAGGTATTATTGTAGCTGTTTCTTTAATAGCTCTTTTTGCATTATCACTATGGATTTCCTCCTTACCTGCCAATGAGGATAATGCAGTGAGGTTCGGTATATTGACACTGCTGCCTCCTCTTGTAGCTATCGGTTTGGCATTCATTACAAAGGAAACAATATTGTCTTTGTTTTTAGGTGTGTTTGTAGGGGAATTCATGTTGTGTGTAAATGATTTAAACATTATCTCCACAATAATCAACGCATTTCTTCAATTGGGTTCTCAGGTCATTTCCTGTATGGCAGACCCATGGAATGCAGGTATTATCCTTCAGTGTTTACTCATTGGTGGGGTAATTCAATTGATTACCAAAATGGGTGGAGCAAGGGCATTGGCAGATGCATTTGCTAAAAGAGCTAATACCCCTAGAAAAGCTCAATTGTTTACTTGGCTTTTAGGATTATGCGTATTCTTTGATGATTATGCAAACTCTTTGATTGTAGGTCCGATTATGAGGCCTGTTATGGACAAACTTAAAGTATCCAGAGAAAAACTCGCATTTGTAGTGGATGCAACTGCAGCGCCTGTAGCTGGAATTGCAATCATTTCAACCTGGATTGGATTGGAAATCAGTTTAATCGCTGCAGGATTCAAGTCTGTCGGTGCAACTAATGTAACCGGTTTTGGAATATTTTTACAAACCATTCCATACAGATTTTATAATATATTCATCTTAATATTCATCGTGATTTCCGCATTAACATTATATGAATTCGGTCCTATGAAAAAGGCTGAACAGGAAGCACGTAACAGAACAGAAATACAACAAGTCTCAGAGGCACCTGGTTTTGATGAAGTTAAACCTGTTGAAGGAATTAAACTCTCCGTTTGGAATGCGATAATACCAATCGCAACACTTATTATCGGAGCACTCATGGCATTTTACTGGAGTGGATACACTGCTATTTTAGGTGGTGAAGATCAGGCATTAATTACATTAATGAAAACAGCTCCTTTATCATTCCAAGGTATCTTTGAAGCCCTTTCAGCATCTGATGCATCCGTAGCACTTTTCCAGGCAGCGCTTCTTGCTTCAATCGTAGCTATTGTGATGGCAGTAGGAGAGCAAATACTCTCAATTGAAGATGCAATCTCCGAATGGATTGGTGGTATGAAAACCATTGTTATCACAGGCGTAATCCTGCTTCTTGCATGGTCCCTTGGAGGAGTAATTGGAGAAGTAGGTACTGCGGATTATCTTGTCGGAGTATTGAGCGGATCAATACCTCTGTTTATCGTGCCTGCACTGGTCTTTATATTGGGTGCATTGATATCATTTGCAACCGGTACAGCATATGGTACAATGAGTATCCTCATGCCTTTGGCCATTCCACTGGGATGGGCTGTAAGTACAGGGGACATGAACTTCACAATCGTATGTACAAGTGGAGTGCTTACCGGAGCAATTTTCGGAGACCACTGTTCACCGATTTCAGATACAACAATTCTCTCTTCAATGGGAACAAGCTGTAACCACATTAATCACGTTCAAACACAAATCTACTATGCAGTTTTCGTTGCAATTATTTCAATATTTATAGGTTACATCCCAGCAGCACTCGGAGTGCCATGGTTTGTCTGCATTCCGGGGGGTATTGTTGTAATGATTGTCGGACTGAAAATACTTGGTGAAAAAGTGGACTTTGAAGAAGTTGATGAGGCGACCTCATAACTTCTACTCTTTTTTTTTAAATGACTATTTTTTTTAGTTCATAACAATTTGATTTTGTTGTTATTTTCACTTTTTTTGACTGATTATTGCTATTTTTACCAAAAAGGGCAATATTTTAGTAAAGTATTATATTAGATAATATACATATATAGTATCATATAAAAATTGAGAAAAATTATTTCAAAAATTGTGGTGTTTTTATAATGAAATATAAACAGATTTTGTTGCTTGTTTGCATAATAACATGCATGTTATTTACATTTTCATGTGTTTTTGCAAATGATGTGATGAATGATACAATTAGTCAAAGTGATTTGGAAGCACAGGAGCTTCCAGTAATTAGCAGTGATGAAAATAATACAAATGTGCTGGCTATCGATTCATCATCTGCTTCTAATGTTTATTTTGATGCATCTGCCGCTAATGATGGTGATGGTTCAAAATCGAATCCTTATAAGTATTATAAATCAGATAGGATAAATTATGGGGATACTGCTTATTTTGCAGATGGAGTTTATGATATAACAGATTCAAATTCC
>NZ_JBGULU010000006.1:0-6023 GCF_045116495.1 Methanobrevibacter sp.
AACTAAAAATGCTAGAACATTTAGTGTTAAAGGATATAAAGTTACACTCACTCAAAATCAGTATAATAATTTAATCAAAGCAAAAAATACAGGTAAAACAATTAGTTATACTTTAAATACTCATAAAAAAGTTAAACAAACAATAACTTCTGATTATAAAAACTTTAAAACTATTAAAGCACCTGTATATATTTCTATCAGTTATGGGGGAAAAGAACCTAAACGACAACAACAATATCCTAACAAATATACAATATTTGCTGAAACCAAATATACTGCTTATGCAACAAAAGGAAAATTAATTTTAACTAAAGATGCAAGTACAATCAATGGATTAAAAAGTGCAAAAGTGACAGATATGAGTCATTTTAGTATGAGGTAATTGAGTGTTAATTAGGTAATATTTTTTTAAGTGGTGATTTAATGGAAAAAAACAAAATGATTATTTTGGCATTGATTGTAGTCATTGCCGCTCTTCTGGTAGGCATGGCCGCAATGATGATGCCAGATATGGCAAAAAAGAGTACTCAATTGAAATTTAAAGGAAATTCATCAATCGATAAAGGAGATTCTATCAAAATCCAGCTCACAGATGCTGATGGAAATGCGTTGGCCAGCCAAACAGTCAATGTTACCGTAACCGACAAGGATAAGTCATGCGATTATCACTCCGTTGAAACCAACGATAGAGGTGTTGGAACATTAAAACTGGATAAAGACAATGGAAAATACACTGTAACTGCTATTTATGATGGAAATGATAAGTATGCTAGTTGCAATGTCACTAAAAAAATAACAATTAAAGAAGTCGCATCTTCTTCATCTTCTAATTCTAAATCTGTTTATGCATATAAGTCAGATGGCACTCCAATGTATAGTCAAGAAGAAGTCAGTAACTATGTACAAAGCAAATATGGGGCAGTAAATTACCACATCCAAGATAATGGATATATTAACTTAGATGATTCAGGATACACTGACGATGGAGCTAAGGTGGTTCAAGGCGGAGTAAGAAAAAATGGTAAAACATACGAAAGATCTTTCTATGAAAATTATATTATGGGAAATTAAGGAGGTAAATAAAATACAATATTCCATTTGAACATATTGAGGTGAAATTTGATGGACAATAAAAATATAATTATAATACTGATTGTAATAATTGTCATTCTTGCAGCAGCTTTAGGTGTAATGTTTTTTCAATCAACAAATGCTAAAGAACCAACAAAAATTAAAATTACAAGTGATAAAGAGCAATATGAAGGTGGAAAACTATCCATACGATTGACAGATTTGAACAAAACACCTTTATCAAAGGAAATTGTCAATATCACAATAACTAACAGCAAAGGTAAAGTTGTTATTGATGATGTTGTTAAAACAGATTCTAAAGGTAAAGCAACTCTTAACCTTGATTTAAAGAAAGGAAAGTATAATGTTACTGTAAGTTATGGTGGAAATGAAAATTACACTGGCAATAACACAACACAAAAATTAACTATTAAAGAGAAAGTTGTTGAAGCAGAACCTACTGTAAGTAGCACGGCATCTAATGGTGGAAATAATCTGGAAGGTCCTGAAACTGATGATCTGGGTATAACAAGAGAACAAGCAGAGCATGCAATGGAAGTCAGTGGCAGAGATGTTAGATATAATGCAGAAAGCGGTCTATATGAGATGTATGATCCTAATCGTGGGATTTATCATACTTAAATAAGTTTTGAATATATTCAGTTAAGTAGGTGTTGTTATATGCCTACATATTTATTTTTTTTTACTTATGACCTAGATGCAGTTCAGAAATTATTGTCGGAATTGTTATATATGATGGATTGATAGAGTTTATTTTAACTGATTTTAAAATTAATAGGGTGTTGGTATGGGCTTTGGGAGTCGTCTTAAAAAATTGTTTGGATCGGGTAAGAAGGAAGAAGGGGAGGTTGATGATGAAATCAATAACGAACCAATTGAAATAACTGATGAAAAACTTGATAAAAATAAAGAAGGAGTTAGTGACGAGCCAACACAACCTAACAACTTTAAATATCTTGATGATTTAATTCATAGTGGTGTGAAAGAGATTATTTTAGAGTCTAATGTGATTTTAGATGATGAAGAAGAACTTAATTATAAAGATGGTATTAAATTAGATGTTGCTGATTTGGTTATTGATGGTAATGGATATACTATCGATGCTTGTGGAAAAACTAGAATATTTGAATGTATTGAAAAAAATATCAAAATTAAAAACATTACATTAAAAAATGGATATGCATATGAGGGTAGTGCAATATATAACCGGGGTGATTTAACAATTAATGAATCCATACTCAAAGAAAACACGGCAGAGCATGTTGGTGGATCAGTATATAATGGGAATGAGTTAACAATAACTGAATCTACATTCAACGATAACTATGCACATTCATGGGGTGGAGCAATATACAATTGGGGGTATTTAATTATTTCAGAGTCTACACTCGACAATAACACTGCGGGAGGTGGTGGCGCAATATACAATAAGCTTAAGATAGATATTACAGAATCTACATTTGCAGGTAACACAGCAAACAGTGGAGGGGCAATAAATAATCGCCACATATTAAAAATATCAGAGTCCACACTCACAGATAATACTGCACAGATAGAGGGTGGAGCAATATACAACTATGGTGGGGTAATTGACAATAATGAGTTAATAATTACTAAATCCAAACTTAACAATAACACCTCTCCATGTGGTGGTGCAATATACAACTCAAAAAATTTAAAAGTTTTTAATTCTGAATTTTATAATAATTCATCTTTAAATTCGATTATCCAAAATATTGATCGATTACAAATTTATAATAGTTTTTTTAAGAATAATAAAACTGATAAAATTATTTTAACCGAGGGGGATGCTTCTAATTTTAGTATTTTAGGTGGGGGATTTAAAGATAATGAGGTTGTTGAGTCTATTATTTTTAATAATGGTAAATTTTGTACTATTGAGAGAAGTATTTTTGAAAATAATCTTTTAAATTTTTCTTCTCAAAATATAATTAATCAAAGTAATTTAACTTTAATAAATCCAAAAATATCTGATGATGGTGAAACTATATTAAATAACGGTTATTTATTGATTAAAAAATCATCACAAACTCTTTTAAGCAATATTCATGGAAATGGTAATGTTGAAGTTGATATTAAAATAATCCCTAAAGGTGAAAATTTTGATTTTGGATATTTTGATAAAAAAATCCACAATGGAAATACTAAAGAAATAAATTTAAATCATGATATATGTTTGGAGAATTATGAGCATGATTTTTATGAAGGTGGGATAGAATTAGACATAGATAATTTAATTATTAATGGTAATGGGCATACAATTGATGGGAAAGACAAATCACGCATTTTTATAATAACTGGAAATAATATAACATTAAAAAATTTAGTAATTAAAAATGGACACACTCACAAAAGCTATGATAATTTATTTAATAATAATAGTGGAGCAATAAAAATTAACCACAATAGAAAGTTAATAACTATAAAAAATTGTAAATTTATAAATAACACTTCCGAAGAAAATGGTGGTGCTATTCTCAATGGTGGTGAGTTAACTATTGTGGAATCCATACTCACAGATAACATAGCACGAAAATGGGGAGGTGGAGCAATATCCAATAAGGGAGTGTTGACAATATTGAGGTCAATACTCAATGAAAACATATCTGAAGAAAATGGTGGTGGCGCAATACGCAACAATGGTGAGTTAACTATAGTTGAATCCACTTTTAATAATAATGTGTCATTAAACATGTGGGGTGGTGGGGCAATATCTAATGGAGGAAAGTTAACTATTGTGGAATCCACATTCACAGATAACATGGCACCATGGGTTGGTGGAGCAATATCTAATAGTGGGGGGTTAAAAATCACGGAGTCTATATTCAATAATAACACCGTAAAAGAAAATGGTGGAGCAATATCTAATGGTGGGGGGTTAAAAATCACGGAGTCTATATTCAATAATAACACAGCAAGAGAAAATGGTGGAGCAGTATTTAATAGTGGTAGGTTAGAAATCATGGAGTCTATATTCAATAATAACACAGCAAGAGAAAATGGCGGAGCAATATCTTTAAGAAAAGAATCAGAATATGAATCAAACAACTGTACTTTCAAAGACAATACTCCTGATGATGTGTACGAAGAAAAAGATTGATTATTATCTCGCTTTAATTCTGCAGTTAATCGAGTGAACTTGTAGATTAAGTTTTGATTAATTTTGTGTGGAAGTGCTGTTATTTTTGCATATGGTCAGCTAACTGAGGATATAGTTAATCTGTTTTTTAATATTTTTAATCTTGCATTGGCGCCAAGCACTTTTCGCAAGTTTATGTAGATAAAGTTAAATAATTAATCTTGATTTAATTATTTGCAGTGGTTTTTTTCTATCTTGCTAAGAAATGCCATGTCTAATTTTTTATTTTTTACAAACTGAAAAAGTATTACTTTTTCACTTAAATTTTATATAAATAGGTAAACGTTTAGAGGTTCAACATTAATCAAAAAAATAGCTTCACTCTTTTTTTTAATATCAGTTAAAACCAAAAAATACACAATCACTTTAAAAAACAATAAGAACAAAGTCATTGGAAATGTTAAAGTTACATTAAAGGTTAAAGGCAAAACTTACTATGCAAAAACTAATAAAAAAGGCCAGGCAACCTTTAAGATTACCAAATTAACCAAAAAAGGCAAATTCACTGCAAACATCAAATATGCAGGCAGCAAGTATTACAACTCAAAAACTGTAAAGGCTAAAATCACTGTAAAGTAGATATTTCACCACGTACTTTTTTTAGAACATTTTATTAATCAAGTTTTTATAATTATAATTATGAAAACAATTGTCATTAATGCAAGTCCGAGAAAAACATGGAATACTGCAGAAATCATGCAGGCCGCCCAAAAGGGAGCGGAATCCGTCGGGGCTGAAACTGAATACTTCAATTTATATGATCTGGTTTTTAAGGGTTGCAGGAGTTGTCTTGTCTGTAAACTCAAAACTAAAACCAAAGGGAAATGCTACTGGAATGATGACCTCACAGAGGTAATTGAAAAGATTTTCGCCTCAAATTGTCTTTTGATAGGCTCACCAATTTATTTTGGCCAGCCTACAAGTGAATTTCGAGCTTTGATTGAACGTTTGATATTCTGCATAATGTCCTATGATGACGGAACAAGCTATTTTACAGGCAAGGTAAATGTCGGAATTTTCTATACCATGAACGCTCCACTGGAATTTTATGAAAATTCGATGAAGGACAGTCTTGCTACAACAGAATATCTGTTTTCATTTTTAAATGGTGAAATAGTAACATATCCAGTTTGCGATACCATACAAATCAGTGACTATTCCAAATTCAACATGGCCGGATTTTCACAGGAGCTGAAGGAAAAGCAATGGATACTGCAGTTTCCGAAAGACTTGGAAAAGGCATTTGAAATCGGTGCGGAGCTGTCAAAATGAAGACTGTTGTAATTAATGCGGATCCCAAAAGGAAAGGTGTAAATGCACAGCTTGCAAAATCAGCTGCAGAAGGTGCTGAATCTGCAGGCAGTGACGTTAAATATGTTGATTTGTATAAGTTGAATTTATGTGGCTGCAGGATTTGTCAAATATGTAAGAGAGATGATGAAGTCTGCAAATGCTATTGGAGAGATGAGCTTTCACCGCTGATTGATGAGATTTTTGCTGCAGATTCTCTTATAATTGCCGTTCCGATATTTTTCTCAAATCCTTCAAGCCATTATATGGCATTTCTTGAAAGGATGATATATTCTATTGTTTCATATAAGATAGGCAATAAATTTAAGGGTAAAGTCAATGTGGGGCTTTTCTACACCATCCATTATCCCAGAGATTATTTTGAAAAGTCAGTAAGGCCTCATATTAAGCAGTCCGAGGATTTGCTTAAAATGCTGAACGGTAATGTTGTTATCGATATATTTTCAAACATTTCCAAAAA
>NZ_JBGULU010000007.1:0-14014 GCF_045116495.1 Methanobrevibacter sp.
TTGTGCCAATGATTCGGCTATTATTTTTTTTGAATTTTTTGCGTATACAAATTTTAAAAATGAATACATTTATATACTAGTTCTTTACAATATTATATTGTATACAAAAAACATTTTTGTAATACAAATTCGGATGTGATAAAATGTCAAACCAAAAAAGAACTAGAAAATTTGAATTCGGAAATGAAAGATTCGGGGGATCATACACTCCGGGAGACTTTGAATTCAATTTCCCAAATGATATGTCCCGTGAAGAATTTGAAAAAATGTTTTCAAGAAGAATGAGTGCACTGCACAAAAGAGGCAATGATTTTGCAGAAGAATTCTTTGACGGTGCTTCAAAGGCAAGAAAGGAAAATCTAAAGCCATTGAGCATTCGCGTAAAACCTCACACCAAGGACTTCTTCAAAAACAATTCAATACTTTCTCCTAGAGAAGTGCTTGAAATGTATGAAAACTTCAATAACGGTTCAGAAGCATTCATAAATTCACTAATTGAAGATGAAAAACAGCTTGAAAAGGAACTGGCCGAAGTTCAGGAAAAACTGCACAACGCAAAGTTGTTCAGGGAAAAACTCGGTGAAATGGAACCGGAAATTGATGTTTTAACCGATGAGGATAAACTGGCAAAATTACATGCCCTATACGAAAAAACCAATATCAAAGCCATAGGCAATGAAACATCTGCTGGAAAGGCTAAAAGCGATATCATCCGCATGATTCAGGTATACAATACCCAGGATGTCAGCGTATGGGGAAATGACTATTTGCTTTTGACAGTCTATACCAACGCCCAACCGGTATTGTTCTACTTTAAAAACGAGTATTCAACTGACGATATAGAAGATATCATAAGTCATGTTAAAGAATACTGTGAAGGCAACAATATTGGTTTTAGAGTGTTTGAAGACTCAAACATTTAAAAAACTTTCGGAAGTGTGCAGATGTGACTTGTCGCACTTCCAAAACATATTTTTTTCTTAAAAACAAATTATTAACCAGATTCGAATCTCGGCTTGGTTAATGATTTGAACTAATTTTGTTAGATTGGTGATGGTTGTATATTTTTGTTCTTTTTCGATTGTTAACCAAGTCTTAATCCAATATCATTGTGATTCCCTCAATTATCATGACAAGACCAATGATGATTGCAATATATATAGGCTGGTTAAGTGCAAATATTCCAAGAGCTATTGCAACAATACCCAATAATAGAACAAGAATTGATGTGAATGTGGAAAATCTTGTCATTTTTGACAGCAAACCGGTAATTCCGAATATTATCATGATGAATCCTACAATATAGAACTGCAGACCCACTAAGAATGACAATGCATCAACATAGAAAATAAACAGGAACCCGAAGATTATGGATATAATTCCGATAATCATTGCAGCTATTCCAACATATCCAAAGTCACGTATCATGTTAAAGCCCATGAAAGCAGCTGAAATACCAAAGAACAGTAAGCTTAATCCAACAATCATTGAAACAAGCCCTGCGGAAAACACTGGGAAAATTATAAATATTAATCCAAGAATTATTGATAATATTCCTGCGTTTCTTTCAACACCCATTGATTTTTCCTCCCTTAATTTTAATTAATTATTTATATTATCAAAATGTTATTTAAAAATATGGTAGAATTCGAAGAAATTATTAAAACAAGAAGAAGTATCCGTGAATATAGTGATAAACCGGTCAGCGATGAAGATATATTGAAAATCCTAAAGGCTGGAATGCAGGCGCCGGGTTCAAGGCTGGGTGCTGAGCCATGGGAGTTCATTGTCATTAAAAACAAGGAAACTCTTGCAAAAATAGGCGAAATAAAACCTAGAGTTACTAATGCTCCTGTAGCTATTCTCTTGGTTGCAAACATTAATCGTGCATTCTATAAGACAGTATGGCAACAGGATATGGGTGCCGCATGTGAAAACATGTTGCTTGAAGCAGTAAACCTGGGCCTTGGAGCCTTATGGAATGGAGTTGCACCTGAAGAGGAGAGAATGACAAAAATAGGCGAAATAGTCGGAATTGATGATATTACCAATCTAAAGCCATATTCAATTGTTACAATAGGATATCCTGCCGACGGTTGGGAAAACAAATTCATGGACAAATTTGATGAGTCAAGGATTCACTATGAAAAATACTAAATACGATTTTGAAACTGTCATTGAAAGAAATAATACGAACTGCCTGAAATGGGATTTGTTTGACGATGACTTGCCGATGTGGGTGGCCGACATGGACTTCAGGGTCGCACCGGCTATTGAAAAGGCAATTCAAACAAGGGCTGCTCATCCGATATACGGCTACACTGTCGTTCCGGATGGGCTGTTTGAATCATATATCAACTGGTGGGATAGAAGATATGGTCTTAAAATGAAAAAGGATGACATGGCATATTCCATGGGAGTAATGCCGTCCATATCATCTATGATTCGGTGCCTGACTGATGTTGGTGATGAAATATTAATCCAAACTCCGGTTTACCATGTATTTTTCTATGTCATTGAAGACAACAACCGCAAAGTTCTTGAAAACGAATTGATTTATGAAAACGGTGAATACAGAATAGATTTCGATGATTTGGATGAAAAGCTATCAAGGGTTAAAATGATGATACTCTGCAATCCTCACAATCCTGTTGGCAAAATATGGTCGAAAGAGGATTTGGATTTAATCGGAAAGTTATGCAAGAAACACGATGTCATTCTGATTTCTGATGAAATTCACTGTGACCTGACAGATCCCGGAGTCAAATACAATCATTTCAAACCTATGAATAATGTAATTCGATGCTTGTCTCCTTCAAAGTCATTCAATGTTGCAGGATTTCAAAGCTCTATCGTGCATGCAACAAACAGTGAACTGCTGGATAAAGTCAAAACCCAGATGCACATTGACAATTCATCTTCCTGCAATGTCTTTGCATCTGCCGCAGTTATGGCAGCATATGATGAGTCTGAAGAATGGCTTGAAGAGCTTAAGGAAGTGTTATATGAAAACAAGCAGATTGTTAAGGAATATCTGGCCAGTGAACTTCCGGTAATCAAATTGGTTGAATGTGATGCAACATATCTGCTGTGGCTTGACTGTTCAGCATTGAATGTTTCTTCAAAAGTGCTTTCAGGATTTCTCAGATCCAACCAGGGATTGTTTCTCTCGGCAGGAATTGATTTTGGAAAAAATGGTGATAATTTCTTAAGGATGAATATAGCATGCCCTCAGGAATTATTGCGCGATGGTTTGGGTAGGTTAAAGGCAGGAATAACTGCTTTAACTATAATTAAGCGGTAACTGTACTGTTTAATGGTGCCGACAGTTATTGTAGTTTTTGCAGGCACTGAATTCATTGCAATTGGCTTTAACTGAAATAGCTATTTTATGAAGGGATACTTCAATTTTCCATTCTTGAAAATGAAACTGACGGTTAATCGATTGAGTCAATGAACTCCTGAATTAGCCAGTCGGAAATGCTGATGTCTGATTCGTATCTGATTATTTCATCTTTTTTAAACCATTCTGCCCTTAGAATTTCATCTCCATCCACTTTTATGTTGCCGGATTCATATTCTGCGGTAAATCCTAGCATCAGTGAGTTTGGAAATGGCCATGACTGGCTCCTCTGGTATTGCAGGTTCTTGATTTTTACCCCTACTTCTTCCAGGACTTCCCTGTGGACTGCCTCTTCGATAGTTTCTCCTGGTTCTACAAAACCTGCTATAAGGGCATATCTTATATTTTCATGATAGCTGTGTTTTGCCATAAGCAGTTTGTCCCCATTTCTGATTGCCACAATAATTGCAGGAGCGATGCGTGGATAGTGTACCTGACCGCATTGAGGACATTTTAACATCATGTCCTTTTCATCTATTTTAGTTGGTGTTCCGCATCTTCCGCAGAATCTGTGTGATATATACCAATCGCTTACAAGAACTGCCTTTCCAGCAATATGGTACAGGTCATGGTTGAATTCATAAACTTCCATAAGATTGTAAAAAGTCTCGTCAGTTTCAACATTAACGACAAATGCTTTTTTATCCTTATAATCTCCAATGTACAAACAGAAATTAACATCAAAATTATCCAATGATTTAGCTAATTTTTTATCATCATCCAAGAATAATTCTCTATTATCATTAAAAATAAACAGTATATCATCTGTATCTGGCGTAATGTTTTCATCAAAATTGATTTGGTAGTTTTCATAGAGTGATTTTTCTATCATGTAAATTAATATGTATTTTAAATAACTTAAAATTTATATTTGTCAAATGATATAATTTATAATGGTGATATTTAATGGTATCTGAAAATATGGAAAAAGCTTTAAATGGTCAATTAAATGCTGAAATTTACTCAGGATATTTATATTTGTCCATGGCAGCTTACTTTGAAGATGAAGATTTAGCAGGTTTTGCTAACTGGATGAGAGTACAAGCAGAAGAAGAATTAGAACATGGAATGAAATTTTATGATTACATCATAAGAAGAGGAGCTTCTGTAACTTTAACTGCAATCGATGGACCTCAAACAGAATGGGATTCTCCATTGGCTGCATTTGAACATGTACTTGAACATGAAAAAATGGTAACCGGTCTTATTAATGACTTAGTTAACTTAGCAATTGAAGAAAAAGACCATGCTACCAACAACTTCTTGCAATGGTTTGTCGAAGAGCAAGTTGAAGAAGAAGAAAATGCAATGGAATTACTCGCTAAAGCTAAATTAGCTGATGGCGATAACAGATTAATTTATGAATTAAACAAAGAATTAGGTGAAAGATCACCTTCTGAAGACTAGTTTATCTAGTCCTTTCTTATTTTTTTTGGTGTTATGATGAGCTATCCTGACGGTCCAACTGACAGCGCTAAAGTTGACTCTACAAAATATGATTCTAAACTAATTGGCGAAAATGATTTGGGAAGTGCATATGTTCATGGTCCTTTTGGTGATGTAAATTCCAATGTAAAAATTGCTTATCTGATTGGAATGCATCCTCTTGAAAGTAAATCTCATAGGGCATTGTTTGACAAGCTAACAGCTAAAGATGACTTGAAATATTGTTATTATATCTACAATATTAATGTCAATGAATTGGATAGTGAAACTGAAGGGCGTAAGGAAGGCCAATTGATTGCTCAGGAATTTATAATGCCTCAAATAATTGATGAAAAATATGATCTTTTCATTGATGTTCACTCGAATAGAGGATGTCACGGCCCTGGCGATTATCAGATAACTAATTTTATTTTTGCACCGGGATTTGATGAAAAGTCATCCGAATATATGAATATACTTATTGGGGAAATTGATGGGGTTGAATATTATGCTCCGGAGCATAGGACAAGCCCTCCTTTTATAACAGAACCAACTTCCAAAGCGGGAATACCAACTATTGTATATGAATGCTATTCTTATGAACCGATGGAAGTTACATATGATTTAGCTTTAAAATTAATCAATTCCATAGACAATTTGATTTTTTAGATAGAAATATTGTCAAATAAATGAAAAACTTTATAAAACTTCGATAACAAATATTTAAAAGGAATTAATATTTTTATGGAAGTGAATAGGAATGATTATTAAAGCACCTTCAAGAATACATATGTCTCTCATTGATTTGAATGGGTCATATAGGAGAATCGATGGTGGAATTGGTTTGGCATTGGCTGAGCCTCAATTTATATTAGAAATTCAAAAAAGAGATGATAATTTAGTCACTCTTGAATTTTCAGACAATATTGATGATGATGAAGCGATTTTGGAATGCAGTGAGAAAATTCCAACAGCTGCTGAAAAAACAAGACAACATTTCAATATTGAAGACGGTTTTAATTTTATTGTTCATCAAACGTATCCTCCACATTCTGGATTTGGAAGTGGAACTCAAATTGCTGTTTCTACTGCTCATTTAATAACAGAAACAATGGGTATTGAAGTGGAAAGTAGAGAATTAAGCAGTATTGTTGGAAGAGGAGGAACCTCTGGAATCGGAACATATACTCATGATTTGGGTGGATTTATTTTAGATGGAGGTCATAGCGTTGAAGAAAAACCTGGATTTTTACCTTCAGGTGCTTCAAAGGCAAAACCTGCAACATTAATTGCAAGGTATGACTTTCCGGAAGAATGGAAAATTCTAATAGCCATTCCTAAAATAGAAAAACATATGAACGGTCAGGATGAGGTAAATGTTTTCCAGGACTGCTGTCCTATTCCAAGAGATGAAGTGGAAAAAGTATCTCATTTAATTTTAATGAATTTAGTGCCATTTATGCTTGAAAAAGATATTAAAAACTTTGGATGGGCTGTAAGTGAGCTTCAAAAAGTTGGTTTTAATAAGCTTGAACATTCACTTGATGATTCATATTTGCCAACAATGAAAGCCATTGAAGAAGCCGGCGCATATGGTGTAGGTATCTCTTCATTTGGACCGGTTTTATATACTATTTTCGATGAATCAAATGAAGACATAGTTGAAAAAACCAAAGAGATTATTGGCGAAAACGGTACTGTTTTTGTAACTAAAGCTCAAAATCATGGATTTGTTATTGAAAAATAATATCATCCTTTTCTTATTTTATCTTTTTTTTGAATTTAACTCATTTTTTTAAAAAATAGAATGTGTGGTGTGGTTGGAATTAAAGAAGTTTTTTATAAATTATAAACTTCTTCGGATGGTACAACAACAATATCATTGTCATTTAAGATTGAAATTAAATTGTCAATATCTTCTGCATGGAGTAATAAAATAGCTTTCTCACCATCTTCATGAGAAAATGCATAAAGATATTCCAAATCAATGTCATTGTCTTTAATAACTTTTAAAACATCTGTAAGTCCTCCAGGCGTATCATTCATTTCAACACCAATGATATCTGTAATTTTAACTAGAAAGTTTTTTTCTTCCAGAGCTTCTTTTCCTTTAAGAGGATCATCAACAACAAGCCTTAGGATACCAAATTCTGAAGTGTCAGCCATGCACATTGCTCTAATATTAACATCAGCATCTGAAAGTACTTCTAGGGGTTTTGATAAACTGCCCATTCTGTTTTGTAAAAAAATTGATAATTGTTGGATTTTCATAAATTTCACCTAATGTAAGTTTCTCTTATCAATAACTCTTTTTGCTTTTCCTTCAAATCTAGGTAATGTTTTAGGTTCTACCAATGTTACTTTTACCCTGATTCCTGTTTCATTTTCAATTGATTTGCCGATTTTATCTTGAACAGCCATCATTTCTTTCACGCCGTCAAAGAATATGTCCTGTGATGCTTCCACTTTGACTTCGATTTCGTCTAAAGTTCCAGGTCTTGTAACTATAATTAAATAATGAGGCTCTACATCACCAGCTTTAAGCAATGCTTTTTCAATTTGTGATGGGAAAATAGCTACTCCCTTAACTTTAATCATATCGTCAGATCTACCTGTAATTCTACTCATCCTTGCATGTGTTCTTCCACATCCACATTTTTCATAAGTGATTTTGGTTAAATCTTTAGTTCTAAATCTAATAACGGGCATTCCTTCTCTTTCAAGGTTTGTCAATACGAGTTCTCCGGGGGTATTTTCACCTAATGTTTTACCTGTATTTGGGTCTATAATTTCAGGATAGTAAATGTCTTCTGGAATGTGCAAACCTTCCTGCATTTCACATTCAACACCAACTCCCGGACCCATCAATTCGGTTAATCCATAAATATTATAGGCTTTTGTGCCAAAGATGTCCTGAACTTTTTGTCTGATTTCCTCTGTCCACATTTCAGCTCCAAAACCGATGGCTTTGATTCCCAATTCTTTTGGATCAATTCCGTCTTCAATTGCAACTTCTCCCAAGTGAATTCCGTAAGATGGTGTAAAAATCAGGCCGGTTGTTCCGAAATCTTCCATTATTTCTATTTGTCTGCGAGTTTGACCTGTTGAAATAGGGATTATTGCAGCTCCTATTTTATGGCATCCGTAGTGAACTCCAAAACCGCCGGTAAACATTCCGTATCCGTGTGTATTTTGAAGAATGTCTCCTTCGTCAAGACCCATCATTGTCAATCCACGTGCAATGGTTTCTGCCCAGGTATCCAAATCCTTTTCGGTATATCCGGATACGACAGGCTTTCCGGTAGTGCCTGATGATGAATGCAGTTCCTTAATTTCTTCAATATCTACTGCAAACAATCCGAATGGGTAACTTTCTCTCAAATCATCTTTTGTGATAAAAGGTAACTTTTCAATATCTTTTAAAGTTTCTATGTCTTCGGGATATACTCCAATTTCACTATATTTCTTATTATAATAAGGTATTTTATCAAATGCTCTTTTGACAGTCGATTGAAGCTTTTTTAATTGTAATTCTTCTAAATCTTCTCTTGGCATTGTTTCAATCTTTTCATTCCAAAACATATTTTGCCTCATAATTTTTAATATGTTATTATATTATCTTTTTTAACTTTAAATATTTTCTAATGGCTTAACAGTAAGTTTTTTTTAAAATAAAAATCAAAAATATAATTTAGTAGCGCCGGTATTTTATTAGATAATAATTTATGGGTGTTACTAATTTGATGTATGTATAATTGCGCAATTTAGTTATACAGAAAGTTAGGAGTAATTCATGATAAAACACGGTGTTGTTATGGTTACTTTGTTGATTTTAACACTAACTTTAGTGGGAGTTGTCTCGGCAAGTGATATAACTGCATCGGATGTTGATTTACAGTCATTTAATCAAGAAAATGCTCAAGTAGAAATTGATGAAAATAATGAAATATCCTCTTCACAGGAAAGTTCTGATTCACTTTCGGGTGAATATGGAAATTCTGTTGAAATTTCGGCCGATGAGAGTTCACTTTCGGATGTTTGTGAATGTGTTGAAGTTTCAGGTGATGTGGATTTCATTTCATATGCTGGTGATGATGAAATCTATGATTCATATGATGATTTGATTTCATGTGCTGGTGAGGATGAAAGCTCTGATTCACAATTTGTGGATATTGAATTATTAAATCAAAATCTTTTGGGTTATTCATTAAATATATTAAATGAATTTGATTCATTTAAATTTAATAAAGATGCGGCTTATGAACTTGGTTATGACGTAACAACCTCTGCATGTAATTTACTTGATTTCAAATCTGCAGATGAAATCTTGGTTATTGCAACTGCTGATTCAAACGAAATCGATAACGTAGCTATGAAAAATACTATAAATGGGATACTTGATGCTTCTAATGGATATATAACTTATGAAAAAGGTAATCTTATAACATTGTCTTCATTAAAATCAGATTTAATTGATATTGCATTCTTTTCAAGGAAATGTGAATCTCTCACTATGGTGTTCTATGAAAATGGAGCTATTACTTCAATATTTTCTGATGATGTAAGTTCGGAAATTTCCGCTGGTCTTTGGGATTATATTAAGAATCTCTTGGCTTGTGGTGTTGCAAAAGGTGTTTTATGTGATGAACTGAAACATTTTTTATCTGAACAGGTATTTGAACAAAATTTGATTCAAACATTATTCGGATGTAATATACTTGAAGAACCTGTTATGAATACGAAAGAGTATTTGTTGAGCGTTCCGATGGACTCTGATGGAGATACAGTTATTTGGTCTTTAAATAGTTCAGATGACAATGTGTGCATTAATGATTCAATATGTGAATCTTTAATTGGGTTGAGTATGGAGAATAACACTTCTGAAAATGGAATGATTGCCGTAATGAGTTATGATCAGTCAAATTCAAAAGAAATGTTGAAAATAGAAAACAAATTAAATCCTGATATTAATGAATATGGTAAGGGTAATGATAAATCTTCAGCTAAATTGACATCAGCTGAAATTAAACAGATTGGTGTTGATGCGGCAAATAAGGCTTTATCTTACTTCAAATCCCGTGGCATTAATGTTAAAAAAGATTATAGTAAGTTCTATATTTTAACTTCGGCAGGTTATGCAAAAATCAATGGCATGAATACTAAAAGGGCTATTTATGGTCTTCTTGAAGTATTCGGGCCTGAAATAAGTAAGAATATAGGTTTAATTCAAACTCCATTATGGAAGGATTTAATATTCTATTTTGTATGGGTAAAAGACGCTAATAATAAAGATTTCGTATCATATTGCTTAAAATATTATCCTAGTGTAGGTAAATTAATTGAATCAAGTGAACATAAAAAACAAGGAGATTTCTTTGCTTATTTGTTGGGATTGTTTGATGACAATCAAGAAACTCATCACGGTTCCGATTATTATGATTTCACTCATGATACAATTGATTGTGCAGGTAAAATCGTTAAACATGCTTCAAAGGCAAATAAGACAAATGTTACTAAGAATAAAACTGCATCCAATGCAACAAATTCAAGTAACATCACTGTCAATCGGGCTAATTTGCCGGGTGAAATACCAAGAAGTAACGTTAATCCGTATAATATCCTGTATACGCTAGCTTCAATATTGTTTGTTTGCGGAATATTTGGTGTAAGTTACTCTAAACGTTAATTTATAAGTATTTCACGAAAGTGAAATATTTTTTTTATTTTTTTTTTAAATTTTTCTATTTTGAAACCATTGCTTTTTTTAATTATTAAATACATAATTTAATTGATGAGTCTTTAGTTACACATCGAGTTAAAAAATTTATATACTTTGTTAAAGTAATAATTAATTGTAAATTATTAAAATTTATTTGATTATGGGGAAATTAATATGGATATGATGAGTGTTTTGTGGCAAGTTGGTATTTTCGCCTCTGTTCTTGTTTTTGGTGTAAAAATAGGATTGGCGTCAGGTTTGGCTAATTTGTCTAAAAAATTATTTGCAATAATCTGTATTGCATATGGTGGTGGAGTGGTTTTGATTTCTGCTATTGCTTCATTATATGCTGACCAATTAATACAGGCCATCTACGGATATAATACAATTTTTTATATTATCATGGCTTCAATCATGATTATTGCAGGTTTATTTACAATTAGGGAATGGAAAATACATGATAAGAATACATCTACTGCAACTTCTCTAGCTATTATAGCTCCTTGTCCATGCTGTTTTGGTTCAATTATCGCAAGTGTTTTGATTGTTGCACCTACAATCGGTGTCAGCTCACTTAATTTGAGCTGGTATGCGGCTGCAGCTTTGGTGGCAGTCATGGTTGTAACATATTTGGCATCAAATACAATTGTCAGGTTCATACGCAAACCTTATCCTATTGTATTGGGCAATTTCATGCTGCTTTTAGGGGCATATTTCCTGCTTTCAGCGATTGTAATTCCAAACATTGCAGGAGCTTTGACAAAAACCGTAAGTCCTATTTCAATTAGTTCTCCTCAAGACATACTTATGGTAATATTAGCGTTCGCTATTTTAATTGTTGGAGGTATGGTTTTAACTAAAAGAGGTAGGAGTCTTTTAGAATAATTTTTAGGTGAAAAAATATGGCTTTAAATATTCCGGGTGGAGAATTTTTAACAGGTTCTCTTGATGTAATCTCACAGAGTTTGACCATTCCAGTATTGGTTATTTTGCTTATAATTGTGATTATTACAATTATCTCTTTAGGTGGAGTGATTGCTGAGTATACTTCAAGAAGAAAGGTTCCTGTAGGAACTATCAGAGATTTGATTTATGATATTAATGCTGCAGGTTCTGTTGAAGAGCTTAAAAACATTATTTCAGATGCTAAAATACCAAAATCTCAGAAAAAGGTTTTAACAGAAATTGCATCTTCCGAAGCATTGGGCAATACTTCAAGAGAAGCTTTAGCACGTAAATTATTTGAATTTGAAGAAGAGAAAACTTTAGATAATCTACAGAAGACAGACATTATTACTCGTATCGGACCGACTTTAGGATTAATGGGTACTTTAATTCCTATGGGTCCTGGGCTTGCAGCTTTAGGTGCCGGTGACATTAACACCCTTGCAAGTTCCCTTACAGTTGCATTCAACACAACAATTGTTGGTATCGGTTCCGGTGCACTATGTTATGTATTGGGTAAAATCAGATCTGGCTGGTATGACAGATACTTATCTGATTTGGATGCATTGATTGATGCAGTTCTTGATTATATGAATAAATAGTGATTTTATGGTAAGAAAGCGAAGTCGAAGACGATCCAGAAGAGTCGAAGAAGACCCAATGGCAGGTACATCTAACCTTGTAGATGCAATGCTTGTTATTGCAGTTGGTTTTTTAGTTTTTGTTATCATAAGTTGGAACATGCAGGCAATGATTGATCCAAGTCAGAATATTCAGGAACAGATGCAACAGCAAAAAACTACTCAAGTAGACCAAGGACAACAGTTAAATGATACTCCAGACACTTCAAACAGTTCTGGTCAAGGTTATACTGAAATGGGTAAAGTCTATAAAGACCCTGCTACGGGTAAGCTGATAATGGTGGAAGGTTAAATCCTTTCACATTTAAACTTTTTTTTCTTAAATCTTATATAATCCAAATTACAAATATTATATTAAATTTCAATATGTGATTTGGTGATTTGATGGTTGAAGCTAATTTTTTACGTGCAAGCATTATAAATTTTATCTCAGCATTCATAATTGCGGGTGTTGCATGTTATTTTCTTTTGCAGTTCAACCTCACTGAGGTAATGTATATTGGAAACTTGTTTGGACTGTATTTTTTAGTTGTCTTTGGAACTGAGATTCTTATTGAAGGTGGAAAACTTAAAAACAACTCCCAGAGGTTTAAATTTGTAATAGTGAATATTTTAGTCTTTGATATTTTATTTTTGATTTTGGTGCCTCTGATATTCGGAAGTGGTGTTTTAAGTTCATTCGATCATCTTGTGATGATTTTTAACGGTGTTCACTTTAGCTTGATACTTAACGCTATATTTTATATGACAATTTTTGCCCTGATGATGTTGATCTTCAATTATTTATTATATAGAAAATCATAATCAATCGATTATTTTATAAACAACTTTGATTATAATAATACTTACGAATTTTTAATGGTGTTAAATGTATGGAATTTTGTCCTGATTGTGGTGCAATGTTAATGCCCAGTAAAGGAAAGGTTAAATGTAGATGCGGATATGAAAAGTCACTGACAAATGATGATATTGAGGAGCAGTATCATATGGAAGGTGAAAAGAATCCTGAAATGAAAGTGGTGGTTACGGATAAAAACAATGTTGCCCTTCCGACAACTACAATAACCTGCTATAAGTGCGGTGGAACTAAAGGTTATTGGTGGACTGTACAGACAAGGTCTGCTGATGAGGCTCCAACTAATTTCATTCGTTGTGCCAATTGTGGAAACACTTGGAGAAGTTCTAACTAGAACATAGGATTCCCTCTAAATTAATCTTTAGTAACTAAAATTTTTAAACTACTTATTTTATCTAATACTTTGAAAATAGGGTTTTTTATTAATTTATTAATTTTTAATTAACAACAAAAAAGCTATTGCAACATTCAAAATCAAAAACAATGTTTTCAAAAAACTTAAAGTTGGCAAAAAAGTTACTTATCAGGTAACATACTTGAAAGACACTGTTAAGAAAACTGTAAAAATTAAAAAGTAGATGCATCTGCATCCTACTAATTTTTTATTTTTTTACTAAATTTTTTCATATCATTATTCAATGTGGATGCCTATTTTATTCATGCTTTTGTTCTTCAGTTTTTAGTTTAGCACATCATTTCATTCACTATTTTAATCCTACCTTTGGCGCGAAGCACTTTTCGCAAGTTCGTATGTGTGTATCATCAGGTAATTTCCCCATTTTTGGATTTTAAATAATGGTAGATTTAGGTTGAAACGTCTTCTAAGATAGAATTTTTCAGACTCTTTTTTTTAAAAGTTATTTAATATTTTAGACAGTTGCATATGTGACTATTAAATGTAAAATTAATAATTTATTTTACCATAATTATTTAATAAAATATTCATTATAATATAATATGGAGGTAATTAATGTACTACAAAAATAAGTTTTTCATCATAGGTCTACTATTATTTGTAGTTTTAT
>NZ_JBGULU010000008.1:0-5217 GCF_045116495.1 Methanobrevibacter sp.
GATCTGCGACCTAAAAACAAAGCAAAATTAGGATTAGTGACAGACGTTTTTACTTCATCAATAAGTTTTTCATCCTCGCAGCTTAATGCAACCAGAAAAACCGCATCCTGGAGATAAAAACGTGTTGTAACATAAGTTCTGTCAAAATCACCATTTTTCTTATACTTTTTGGCCGTATGATAATCCTTCATCATTTGTCCGGGCTGATCAATACGAACGGCATAACTAAGACTGTTTAATCTTGCCATACCCTCATTATCACTACGGCTTAATCCTAAACCTGCAGCAATCATTCCAATAACGCCGCTTTTGGAAGGATGAGCATCAGTATATCTGGTTTCAAAATGAGAATTTGTCCCCCATGATTGCAGCGGACCAGAAAACTTCAGTAAAATCGTCTTCAAAATCAGCTCCGTTCCAAAACACAATTTGTTACAACTTCTTCAAAATCATTCAGTAAAGATGTAAGACTGTTTTCCTCTGTACCCCATTCTGGTTTAGCTACATCCTCGTTAACAACGTAAAATGTTCTGAGAGGAGCCTGTACAAATTTTTCAGTTTTCTTAACTTCTGCAAACAGCCTTTCTATTGATGTTACACTGTTGCCTTTGCTGTTACCCTCATATGATTTCACAGGATTTTCAAAGGCTGTAACCAGATTAACAGGTCTGTCCTGACGAATATTAACCATCAACAGATGAGGAAGAGTCAAATTTGCAAAGGTGTTGGATTTTCCTGTTGGCATTGAATTGGTAAAAGCTTCAATAAAGAGTTTTGATGCAGATACAGCCTGCTCTCCATTTTTGAGCTGTCTTACCAGATCGTGTACAGCTATATTTGCATACCGATACAATGTAGATGAATTGAATTCAACAGTTCCCAGCATTCCTGCTCCGGCATTATCTTCAGGTGCCAGATCATCCAATGCAGTATAGAAATCGAATTCAGTCTGAACCTCATGAGTAGAAATTGCATGTGCAACCTGTACAGATGCATCTTCATTTAAAGACGGATCATCAGCAACCATTCTGCCAAACAGTGCTATATCTACTGAAGGGTTATCGCTCAGTATCTTTTTTAACTCAGTCTGATTAGAAACCTGGTTAAGTGCGGCATCAGCCAACAAATTCGCCTGTTTCTTTCCCAGAAAGAAAAGAGCTTTTGCTTTTTGATCTTTGGTTTTTACACCTGCAACATTAAAAACCTTATCCGCCATTGACATCGCATCACTGGCTGTTACAGAAGGATCTTTGGCAATAATTAAATCACTTACATATTTAACAACATTTAAACTTCTAATTCCTACATCTTCAGCAGATTCATTATTAAAATACTGTCTGATAGCTCTTTTCCAAGACTGTGAACTCACTCTTGACCGTCTTACGCCACCATATATTGCGGTTTTAGGACTGCCGGTATCATCCCTGTTCACATTTGATGGAGGGAGAGACTGAATTGCGTGAATGTCAACAAATAATCTATTTTCCATTTTTTATGTTCTCCAAAATTTTTAAAGCTTAAAAATCAAGACCTGTCATTTTCTTCTTCATCACGAAAAGGTCGATAATAATCTTTTGCCCATCTCAGACAGACTTTTTTATTTCCACCTATCTGGTGTATGAACAGATCGTCCGCAAGTTTAAGAAAATTCACAGAAAAATTATCTTTTGATTTTGCAAGACGGAATATCTGCCTCAGATGATATACAAACTCATCGAAAGTTGTTGCGGTGAGCATAGTATTAAATCTTCTGTCCAAAGATGCAGAATTCGCATCCCTGACTCGCTGCAACGCGCATCCAAAACTTACGTTTTTCTCATTATTTGAAACCTTATTTAAGCCCTGCTGCCCGACTGCATAAAGTTGCAGAGCAACAAGCAAAGCCCTTTCTTCGTAGCTCAGAGTTCCAACATTTAAAAATTCTTTTGGTATGAAAGGAAAAAGTATAGGCCAAACATCTGCGGAATCTTCCAAATTTTTGCCCATGGAATTTCTGATTGCAGCAAGATAACCAGATCGACTTTTCTGCTCCTGAGGGCTGTTTAAAAAGTTTAAAATGCTCCACATTACGTTATATACAGAATGCTTTTTTTCTTCTGTATTCTGTTCATTACTCATGTTCTACCTCAGTCCTTATTCAATTTTTTATTTATACTTCCCACAAACTGCCAGTACCTGGTGGCAATGTTCACTAATTTCCCGTCCTTTTCAATTCCTGTAAGATCTCTAGCCGTACTGTTGTCGAACAATTCTTCTCCTCGTCTCAACACCATTGTTCTCAGTTTGGCGTACCATTCTTTTATTTTTTCTTCCTTTGAATCAGCAGGATTAATCGAAACAAGCCATTTCTTAAAAGCAGAATCAATGATTGAGTACATTTTTTCCGTTTCTGCAGATGTAAAGGAATCAGCAGGTGTATTCCTGATCTCTGATATTCCTCTGAGAAAACTTCTGAATTTCTCAGACACTATTTCTTTTGTTGTTTCTACAGCATTGTTAATACGTATAATCCAATCATCATTAGAGTTATCAGAATTTCCATTCTCGATTAACAGATTATTAATCCTAAAACTGTCTGCAACCTCATTAACTGGCAGCCACGAAGTCGCATTACCATCATCCTTCATTCCGACACCGACTAAATCTGTCAAACCTGAATTTCTCTGTGAATTTGCAATACGCATACGTTGAGCTAATATTCCGGGCTGACGCTGTGGCTGTTTTTTATCACCATTCGTCGATTTCAAAACAATACATCCGAAGTTTCTCCATAAAGACTGCTCTGGATTATGCTTCTTTGGAGTAAAGTGATTTTTATTCGGATCCTTGTCATTCCATTTCCACATAGTCATCGGCTCAATGGAGTTTTCAGTATGTTCAATCTCAGGAAGTTTCACTACCTGAATTTCAACAGGAGCAGACATATCTGTATCCGGATCAATGTAGATTGCTCTGCTCCAATTGGTGTACAGTTCAGCAAGATTGTCTATAAAATTCTTATGACATAAATTCTCAACAACCTCAATTCCGGTCAACTCCCAGCAAGGATTTTGACAACGACCAATGAATGCTTGATTATCAGTAGGAGATTCCGGCATATAATTCATCACCAGAGTTTCATAAACATTTCGTCCCTGAAGAAAAATACCGCCAAGATCAAACAACCACCCTTTAGACGATCTCTGAGTTTTATCAGTCAATGCAACCTTATCAGCAAGTCCTGAATAACCTTGAAACATTATTAACCATCTTGCTAATTCTGCGGGTGACATAACATCCTTAACGCTTCTTTTTCCTATAGCAATATTTGCTATAGGTGAAAATAAAGCTGTTTTATTTTCGCTTTCCGATATAGTTCTGTTTATGTTTTTTCCATAAATTGGGCTTGGACTGTCTTTACCTGGAATTTCTGACATGATTTTATTCATCTCATTCTTAGTCACCTGAAAAAATGGATGAACCTCATCAAAAAGATAAAACCTGTCACGCCATTTCTCAAGGTAATTACAAACAACTACAGGGAATTTATCTCCTGAATACAGATTTTCCCAGCATTCTGCGGTACTCGAACAATATTCATCACGATCATCCTCGTCTACGTTTTCTGTCTGTCTGCCATTATCATCAAGAACAACTCCAGGGAGTTCTTCACCATTGTAATCAAATCGGGAAAAAACCGTCTGAACTACAGATAAAAGAAAACGCATAACTGCAAAATTCTGTGTTTCCATTTCTCCAGCAATCTGAAGAAAATCTCCAGCATTTTTAAAGAAATCCAGCATGGACACTTCTTTTTTTTCACCGGACTCTGCCAGAACAGAAATCCATGGTTCGTCTAATAAATTAAACCTCCCCATCAGATATTTCCTCCCTTAAGCCAAATTCATCGTCATACCTTAACTTAATGCCGTTAATTTCAAAGCATCCGTTTTCATCAAAAATGATCCCTAGTGCCCCCTTAAGCCAAGAGTATTTCTGCCAATTCTTCAGTTTTTGTCTGTTATATTTTTCTAGCTCTGTTACTGTTGCAGAAACACCTTTATTGCAGGTTACATAATACGGGAGTCTGATTGTATTCTTTGCCAGTTCCTTAGCGATAGTTTCATTACATACCAGTTCAGAAATATCTGCGTTATCTTTAAATGTTCCATAACCACTGCCGACTTTTTTTACTGCTATAACCTCAACAGTTTCCCTAATATCCCTTACCTGAGCATTGACCGTTTCCTCGCTATCTGCATTATTCAAGTTTTTCAGCCAGCCAATAAGGTTATTTCTGGTCGGATTAATTAAACCGACAGGGTTATCAATACAATATGTCTTCGCCTTTACCTTTTTGTTTTCTACATCATTGTTATGTCTAATGATGCTTTCCTGATAGATATTATTTAATTCTTCTGACAAATCTGGATGCTCCGTACCGTACACTTTATTAACCAGGTCAGGAATATCAGACGGAATGGAAATTTTGTCAGGAAGATAACACTGTGTTCGAATCAGGTAAAATTTTCCGTAAACCAGTACCGAACCTTTTTCAAAATCAAAACTGTCACTTGTCCCCATCACATAAACAACCGGATTTTTGTGTTTATCAGGTCTCTTTCTTTCGTGTCTGTGCAGTCTTCCTATTCTTTGAAGCAGTAAATCTACAGGACAGAGATCGGTTATTAGAACATCGAAATCAATATCAAGAGACTGCTCTATTACCTGGGTACCGATGATGATTTTTCTTTTTGGTCTCTTTCCATTTTTACCGATCATGTCAAGCAAATTTGATTCTTTAACTATTCTGTCTGTTGCTATAAATGCAGAATGGAGAATCACAACAGTATTATTTCCAAAACGATCCTTAAGTTCTCTTCCAAGGTTCTGTGCTTCTTTAACAGTGTTTACAATTATTCCAATAACACCATCTCCTTCCAACAGTTCTTCTATTCTGAACAGAATCTCCCCTTTATTCAGTCTTTTCACATCAACCGTTTTAACATTTGTATTGAGAAAATCTGTCTCGACTTTAACTTCTTTTCCATCTGTATAAGTAATCAGAGGATACTTATTTCCAGAAATATCATTAGTAAGTGTAATGTCTCTGCTCTTAAAACCCTTTCCTTTCAAATAAGCAAGAATTAAACTCTTTCTCTTATCCTGAGGCAAAGTAGCAGATGCCAAAATTACCGGCACACCATAAGCCCCCATCCATCTGATTGATTCTTCAAG
>NZ_JBGULU010000009.1:0-2004 GCF_045116495.1 Methanobrevibacter sp.
GGATTTTGATGGATTTTCCATTATGGTCACTCATGATCGTGATGAGGCATTCCAGTTTTGTGATGAGCTTATAGTTTTGGATGAAGGAAAAGTTATAGCTAAAGGGGATACTTATGACATTTTTGAGAATCCGAAAAAAGTTCAGGTTGCAAGGCTTACTGGATGTAAAAATATTTCTGAAATTGAAGTCATCGACGATTATCATCTCAAATCTTTAGAGTGGGATGTTGATTTTCAGGTATCAGAGAGGATTTCACCGAATATTACTCATATCGGAATACGTGCACATAATTTTGCTCCCGCCAAAAAAGATGATGTAAATGCAATGGATACTGCAAATTCAACAAAATTGGAAATGCCTTTTGAATGGGAAATAACCTTGGCGAATGGTTTATGGTGGAAGCAGGATAAATCTATTCATGAGCATGATTTTGTCATTCCGGAGTATTTGAAAGTGGACCCTAAAAACATAATCCTTTTGGAATGGTAGTTTAATTATATTTAGCTTCGTTTATTCTTATGGTTGTAATGTTTCTTTTGATTTAATAAGTTATTTTTCACATTAACATTGATGTTTGTGTTTTTCATTTGTATTTTTTAGTGATGATATATATTCACATCCGCATTGATGGCGAAAATCATTATTTGTGGGAGGTAATGTTAAAATTTAAAGCAGTTTTCCTGATGATTGTCAATTATTCCGATGGCTTCAAGATATGAATAGATTATTGTAGGGCCTACAAATTTCATTCCACGTTTTTTCAAATCTTTTGAAATGGTTTTTGACAACTCCGATTCGGTTAAATATTCTGCTTTAATCACGTTTCCATCAGTAAAACTCCAGATGTATTCATCAAAGCTTCCGAACTCATTTTGAATTTCAATGAATATCTGCGCATTATTGATGGCTGAAGTTATTTTGCCTTTGTGTCGGATAATTCCCTCATTTTCCCTTAGCTCATCAACTTTAACATCATCATAACCTGCCACTTTAACAACATCAAAATCATCAAATGCCTTTTTGAAGTTTTCACGTTTTTTTAAGATTGTAATCCATGACAGGCCGGCCTGAAAGGATTCCAATACCAGAAATTCGAATAGCTCTCTGTCATCATGGGTTGGAACTCCCCATTCTTCATCATGGTATTTTATATAGACTTCATCAGCAGTTACCCAACTGCATCGATTTTTATTCATGGGAATAATTATTTGCTCATCTTGTTTAAATATATTTTTAACTTTATCCTCAGGAATGCTCAGAAGCAGAAGATGTTTAAAAAAATAATAATTTATTAAGTATTATAGATAAAAATAATAATATTGTTGATACTCTAAACATTTAGAGAAAAAACATTTCATGAAATTGTGTCATGTTAAAAGAGTATATTTAAAAGGAAAAGCTATTATGAGGGATTTGGAATGAAGAATTTAGGTATGGGAATGATGAGGCTCCCCCTTTTGGATGAAAATGACTTTGCAAGTGTTGACTATGAACAAGTCAATCAGATGGTTGATGCATATATGGATGCGGGATTTAATTACTTTGATACAGCATACATTTACCATGAAGGAGTAAGTGAAGACGCATTTAAAAAATGTGTCGTTGAAAGATATCCTCGTGAATCATTTAAAATTGCTACTAAACTGCCGTTATTTGTAATTACAGAGGAGTCACAATTGGAACCGATATTTGCTGATCAGCTAAAAAAATGCGGTGTGGATTACTTTGACTATTACATGCTTCATAACGTAAGCGGATTTACTGAAGCTGCATGGAAAAATGTTGATTTATACTCTTTTATTCAAAAGAAAAAAGAGGAAGGTTTTATTAAACACATAGGCATATCCACTCATGGAAATGCAGAATTTTTAGAAGAGATTTTATTTGAACACCCTGAGTTGGAATTTGTTCTGCTTCAAATAAATTATCTTGACTGGGAAGATGATGGAATCCAATCAAAAAAGTGTTTGGAAATTGCAAAAAAATATGATAAGCAAGTAATG
>NZ_JBGULU010000010.1:0-4109 GCF_045116495.1 Methanobrevibacter sp.
TTGGATGGGAAGAGACATGTTTCAGCGAACAATTGCAGGACTTGGATTAAGTATTATGGTAGGTTTTTTCGCATCTGCAGTAAGTACCTGTATTTCCATAATCTTAGGATTATTTTCAAGTTTCAACAGATTTGCTGATGAATTTGTCGCTGGAATAATTGATTTATTCGGTTCAATTCCTCATATTCTCTTAATCATTCTTGTTTCTATCATGTTTGGTGGTGGAGTTTATGGTGTTATCATGGGTGTGGGTTTAACTCACTGGACACCTCTTGCAAGGGTTTTAAGGTCTGAAGTAAAAGAGATTAGAACTAAAGAATATATTCATTTGGCCGAAAATCTTGGAAAATCCAAAGTATGGATTGCAATTAAACACATATTGCCTTTAATCGTATCTCAGATTATTGTCGGTGTAATCTTAATGTTCCCTCATGCAATCATGCACGAAGCGGCAATTACATTTTTAGGATTTGGATTACCTCCTCATGAACCGGCAATTGGTGTGATATTGTCAGAATCCATGCACTATTTATCTTCAGGATATTGGTGGTTAGCATTTTACCCAGGTGTATCTTTATTGCTTGTTGTATTGTTATTTGATTTAATCGGGGAAAATGTTGAAAAATTACTCAATCCTGAAACAGCACAGGAATAAGAGAAATATCTCATATTTCTCTTTTTATTTTTATTTTTAAAATTTAGGGATATTATGAACATTAACGTTAGAGAAATTAAAGATAATGATTTGGAAATTAACGCCGCAAAAGACTTTTTGTTTAATCAAATTGACAAAGAATATCATATTGGCCCAACTCCAAAATTTCACTATGATATTTTTGATTTAAGAGATTACTATATTTCACCGGATAAAAGCAATTTCTTTGTTGCTATTGATGATGAAAAAATAGTAGCAACAGCAGCTATCCGACCTTATGATAAAGATTATGAGTTTTTTAAAGGCATTTACTCAAAGGATGATACTGCAAGCCTATGGAGATTGATGGTGGATAAAGAGTATAGGCGTAATGGTCTTGCAAGAATTCTTGTGGAACTAATGGAAGATTTTGCCAGAATTGAGGGTTATGACAGAATATATTTGCATAGCCATAGGTATCTTGAAGCTGCAATTCCTTTTTGGAAATCAATGGGCTATGAGACAACTCTTGAAGAAGACGACTATGACGAAACCACTCATATGATTAAAAATTTGTAAAAATATTTATTTTTAACATATAAATAGCTGTTTTTTAGCTATTTTATTTTCTATTAATTTTCGCTGATTTTTCCTAAAAACTTATTTTATATTGAAATTATATAGTATATTTGATGAAGCGAACAGCACTTAAAATCGGATATATAGGAACTAATTTCCATGGTTTTCAAAGGCAGCCAGATTTAAGGACAGTTGAGGAGGAGCTGATTTATCATTTACGTAAACTAGATTATATTGATGATTTGAAAAAGTCCAGATTCAGGATTGCAGGCCGAACTGATGCGGGAGTTCACAGTTTGGGTAATGTAATCAGTTTTCAGTCTGAAAAAGAAGTAAGGGTCAATGAAATTAACAATTCCTTGCCAGATGATATTCAGATTCTTGCAAGCGCTCCTGTAAGGTATGCTTTCAAGCCAAGATATGCTCAAATGAGACAATACAGGTATATGCTTTTTGATGATTTGGACATTGACAAGCTCCGGGAATGTGCTGAAATATTCAAGGGAACCCACAACTTTACAAATTTCACAAAACGCTTTCAAAAAACAACCACAAGAACAATTGATGATATTAAAATCAGTAAGGTGGATTTGGATGACTATCACAAAAAGGAATTCCCTAATCTCCATGATACAATATCTCCGATTTTCGTTGACATATATGGAGAGTCATTCTTGTGGAACATGGTTCGAAAGATGATGAGGGTGTTTATTGATGTAGCTATTGGAAAGATGGATTTGGATGAGGTGGAAAGACTATTGAATCCTGCTGAAGATGAACCAAGAGCATACATTAAAGTCACAGAGCCGGATTATCTTATTTTGATGGATATACAGTATGACGGCATCAAGTTTACATATGACGATTATGCCTGCGAGAGGTTCAGGCGTGTTCTGGTCGCATCTCTGGACAATCTTCAAAAAAGATACGCAATCCGTGAATCGATGATAAGAAGTTTGTCTGATTTGCATTAACATTAATATATTTAAAATACAAATAAATACGTAAGGTGTATCAATGTCAAGGGTATATTACATTTTTGATAAAGTTTCCATCATAACTATAATCATTGGTTTTGTTTTAGGAATTTATTTGGCCATAAACCACAACACTGCATATTTATGGTTTGATGCAATTCCGTTTATTATTGTAATTGCCGCAATAATGACAATACCTCCGATAATCGATTCACTCTATTCCAGGAAAAAAAATAATGAAGATTTTTCATGGCCGGCTATCGTTGAGGCGTATCTCCTTAATGTGGCAATACTTGTTGTTTGTACCGCTTTCGGCATTGTTATAGGTTCATTTTATTCCGGGTAATTTTTTTGCTGACTAATTTTTTAATCATTTTTTAAAATTATTTAAATCATTTAATTAAATATATTAATTGAGGGATTATTCATGAAAATAGCAACAATTTTAGGTACCCGGCCGGAAATTATTAAGATGGCTCCTATCATTGCTGAAATAGCTAAAAGAAACATTAATCAAATTGTTTTACATACAGGTCAGCATTATGATAAGGAAATGTCTGATAACTTCTTTAGGGATTTGGAAATTCCTGCTCCAGATTATAATATTCAGGTCGGATCAGGCACTCATGGAAAACAAACAGGACTCATGATGGAAGGTATTGAAAAAATACTGATGGAAGAAAAACCTGATATTGTCCTAGTTCAGGGAGACACTAATGCAGTGCTTGCAGGAGCACTGGTCTGTGCAAAATTGCACATTGCGGTAGGTCACGTTGAAGCGGGACTCAGGTCATTTGATTTAACAATGCCTGAAGAGATAAACAGGAGAGTTGCTGATGTTTGTTCTATAATGTATTATATTCCTACAGAAGAATCTGCAATAAATCTTCTGGCTGAAGGATTTTCAAGAGAAAACTTATTCATCACAGGAAATACTGTTGTCGATGCTTGCTTTAGGCACTTGGAAATAGCTAAAAAAAGAGGATTTGAAGAAGAATCTCTTAAAGAATTGGATATTGACAATATGGATAATATTCTAACGCTTACAATGCACAGGGCAGAAAACGTAGATGTTAAGGACAGAGTGAAAAATATCATTGATGCCCTGAAGGAATTAAAGGACATGAACATTGTTTTTCCGATTCATCCAAGAACCAAGCACACGCTTGAAAATTTTGGTCTGTTTGATGAGCTAAATAATTTGGACCATGTTCACATTGTAAAACCTATCGGCTATTTGGATTTCTTGCTTTTAACCTCAAAATCAACATTGATATTAACAGACTCTGGAGGTCTTCAAGAAGAAGCAATAACTCTTGATGTTCCTGCATTAACATTAAGATACAATACTGAAAGGCCGGAAACTGTAACGGCCGGAGGAAACATATTGGTGGGTGCCAACAAGGAAGCTATTTTGGAAAATGCAAATAAAATTTTAAATGATAAAGAATTTGCAGAAAAAATGAAAAGTGCCATAAACCCCTATGGTCAGGGTGATGCTGCGGTAAAAACTGTCGATGCAATCGAACAGTACTATAAAGAAGGCATTTTAAACATCACTGCTCCGGAAGACATAATGGATTCATTTACAAGAAAAATGGCACAAATTGATAATGATATTACTGTAAGTGAATTTGAACAGGCTGAAGATGCACTAGTCCACATGGTCTTTGATGGGGATAAAATGAGATTTCCAGCCGATGAACTAAACTTAAAAGGAATGATGATTACTTATGACAAAAGAAAATGATTCAATTTTGGTATTCGAATATTTCACTGCTTCAGGCGAAAAAGATAAATGCATAATTTCAGAAGCAGAAGCATTAATATTCGCACTTTTAGATGATTTAAAAGATTTCAAAAAAGATGTAGTGATAAACAAATCATATGAAAAAGCTATAAATGGTTTTGATAATGTA
>NZ_JBGULU010000011.1:0-3097 GCF_045116495.1 Methanobrevibacter sp.
GATGATTCATTGAAAGGCATCCAATCAATATCAAGGGATATGACATCATCATCTGAAACTTCTTTTTTAAACTTAAATCCTTCAAGGGAAATCAGAGTATGTTCGTCAATGATTACTTCCCCGTTTACCTTAAACTCACAACAGTCCACATATACTGGGAAATGATTGCCGTTTGCATCCTTAACGTTTTCGGCTCTTAGCTTAATGGTAATCTCACCGTCGTTGATGATTCTGATTTTCAGATTCAATTTGCTCTTTTGGGTTTTAAATACATGACCAATGCCCTCATTTTTATTAAACCAGTCAGGAACAGTGTGTTTTAAGTCATCATCATCGTATTCGATTACATCAAAATTATTGTCCTCGCTTCCCTTGTTGATTATGTCAATTCTCAATGTCCTGTATTTATTCATCAGCAAATCCATTTCAAACTCATCGTCTGAAACGATAGGATATGATTCAAACCATGACCCGATGGAATTATTGTTAAGATTATGGTTGAAATCTATGTATTCATGGATTTTTAAAATGTCAATTGAAGAGTGGACATCCTGAAGATAATGTGTATCCTTATAGATTGTGTTTCTGATAAACTTATATGATTTCTTTGAGAAGTATTTCTCGAAATCCTTAATGAAATTGCTTGATGTGAAAATGTCCTTAAATAGTAATGCATGCTGTCCGAAATAAAGAATGGCCTTGTCATTGACGATATCCTGTCTGAATTCAGGTCCTTCAACAACATCCAAATCCTCAATTTCTCTTGGATATTTCTCATTGAGCATATTTGCATATTCAATGGTTTTTTCATTGAACTTACGGCCACCTTCTACCTTGAAGTTCAGCAGTTCAGGACAATACCTTGCAAAAATCAGTGTAATTATCAGCAGATCATCATCGCATTCATCAGTTGTAATCTTCAATTTTGAAAGCAGTGCATCACTTAACGGAGCAAGGGTAATCCAATTTTTAAGGTATGCTTCAACAAACGCCTTTCCGAAATGATGTCTGTTTCTTGATTCGCGATAAAGAATGGAGGATAACCTTTTGGAATTCTTGTTCAATCCATAGATTTCACTTAGCTCCTCTATTTTCTTGCTGAATAATCTCCTTGTTGACTCCTCTACATGATTTTCATAATCGCTTGCCCTCTCGATAATCTCATCCACATACTGTGAAACTGGAATGTTGGGATAATTTCTTATAGTGCCTCCGCAGTGGCCTGAAATCTTGAAATTCGGTTGGGCATTTTTATAAATCGGGAAATATCTTTTTTTATGAAATCCGAATTTGACATATAACGGAGTGTTTATTGATTCTTCCAGAGTGCACGGTATCTTTTCACGTTGATAGTCATTGTTTAATTTGAAATCAAAATAATCTGCAATTTGAGAAGCTATTTCAAAATCCTCATCAAAGCGCTCATTGTGATGTGATGAATTAATGGTCAGGTTGTCCAGGTTAATGCCGGAAGATAGCCATAATGCAGCCACAACCCTTGAATCAAATCCTCCGCTCAAATCCACGGTCAGATGGTTTGAAGAGAATATGTTTCTGAAACGGCCAACCCATTTGTCATGCCATTCATCCAAAATAGCTATGCCCTCACCGGAATCAAGACTGACTCTTCCTTCACCATATTCTATTCTTTCATAAGATAGGGATTTATTGGTTATGTCAATTTTGACAATGACATTGTGCTTCAGCATTTTGATTTCATTAACCAGTGTTTCATCGGGAACAAGTGAGCTCATGGCCGCTGCAAGATAATAATTGGCATAATCCTCATTGATTGTGAATGTCTTATCTGATTTTGAGAGGTATTCAACCAGCTTTAAAAATGAGTTTGAAATTGCAAAATAATCATCTATCTGATATAAGTATAACCCGTATGATCCCAGATAGTCCTGAGAGATGTATATGTAATCACCATCAACATTAACGGATACGTATGAACCTGCAGCATCCAGTTTCAAATCACTGGAAAAGTTATCCTGTCTTATAACCTCATCATCGCTGAAACCGTATCCGTAAAAATAAGATTTGACTGATTTGAGATCTGTTGATTCAATGATGAAAAACTCCTCTTTTAAAAAATCATTAGGGTTATTGATATTGATTCCTCCAGTTAATGTTATATTACTCTTTGTCAATGATAATATTTATATTATTCATCGGTTTTTTGTCTGAATTTAAGCCCTATCTTAAATGCGTCAGCTATCTTATCACCTATTTCAAAATAACAGTAGGAAATATCATCATAACCCAACGGATTCAGTTTTTCAAATGAAATTTTGCCCTTTTCATTCAGGACTTCCTCTTCAGCCAGAACATTAACGATTTCACCGGTAATCTGGGTATGGCTTCCAACTTCAGCAATATGGATAACCTTACATTCCAAAGAAACCTTAAACTCTTCAATTATAGGTGCATTGACCTTTTCGGCTTTTTTGGTATGGAAATTAACGTCCTGAATCTTATCTGTATCATATCCTGATGCCATTCCGAAATAATCTGTTTCGGCTGCATGTTCTATGCTTGCAAAACCAAGGGTAAATTCCTTTGAATGCAATATGCTTTTAAGTGTTTTTCTTTTCAGTGTAGTGTTGATAGCTATCATGACTGCCGGAGGACGGTGGGAACACATTGTTGCAAAGGCAAGTGTGCAGCAGTCGGCTTTTCCATTTTCATCATAAGCACTAGCTATGACAGCCGGAGCCGGAAACATCATTGAACGGGGTTTTAAATTTACTTTCATAATACTTATTAATTTAAAAGAAGTATAAATAACTATATGGATAAGAGAAAAATAGCCGAAAAAATATCAACAATAACAAATCCTCCAATAATTACCATTCCGTTGTTTTTGATAATCTGTATTGTATTGTCATTTGAAAACGGTGCTTTTAATTTTAATAAATTCATCGTTTTGGAGCTGATTTCACTTATTTTTGCATCTGTCCTGCCGATGGCAATTATACTGTTTTGGGCTAAAAAGCTAAACACCGACAAGGACATATCCAACCGTGAAGACCGTTTCATGCCTCTTGTAATAGGTATTGTATCATATTTCATAGGTGTTCTTGTATCCTTTATT
>NZ_JBGULU010000012.1:0-10942 GCF_045116495.1 Methanobrevibacter sp.
AAGAGGTTCTAGATCCAACGGTGGAGGCTGTACCAAAAAACGTAGAGGTGCAGGTAACAAAGGTGGAAAAGGTAAAGCAGGTATGGGTAAACAACACTGGACCTGGACTGTAATTCACGACCCAGACCACTTTGGTAAACATGGTTTCAAAAGACCTCAAAAAATGATTAAAAAAGTCAATGCTGTTAATTTAAGTTATTTAGAAGAACAAGCTGAAAATTTAGTTGCAAGCGGTAAAGCATCAAAAGACGGCGATGCAATCGTTATTGATGTTACCGAATTAGGTTATGATAAAGTTTTAGCTAAAGGTAATATCACTAAAACTTTCAAAATATCAGCACCTAAATTCTCTGCTGGTGCAATTGAAAAAATTGAAGAATTAGGAGGAGAAGCTATAGAATTATAGCTTCCTTTAATAAATATTATCAGGGGAAGAAAATGTCATCACTGGAAGTATTAGAGCCAATATTTAAAGTTATTCCTGAAGTTAAATCTCCTGTTCACAGAGAAGACTTTAATGAAAAACTTAAATGGACCGCTCTAGTTTTAGTATTATATTATTTTTTAACTCAAATTCCATTATATGGTTTAGCTCCAGGAGCTATAGATCAATTCGCTCAGTTAAGAGCAGTTATGGCGGGAAGTTTTGGTTCAATTCTTACATTAGGGATTGGTCCTATTGTTACTGCTTCAATTGTATTGCAATTGTTAGTAGGTTCTAATCTTTTGGATTTAGATTTATCTTCTCATAAAGATAAGTCTCATTTTCAAGCTACTCAAAAAGTATTATCAATCGTTTTTACATTGTTTGAGGCTTCTGTCTTAGTATTAACTGGTAACTTAGTACCTATAAATGGATCTTATACTGCACTTTTAATTTTACAATTGGTTCTTGGGGCATTAGTAATTATTTACCTTGACGAAGTTGTATCCAAATGGGGATTCGGTAGTGGTATCGGTTTATTCATTGCAGCAGGTGTATGTCAACAAATCGTTGTTGGTACATTCAGTATCTTAACAGGTTCAGATCATTTACTTGCAGGAATTATTCCTAAATTCATACAATTAGCTACTACAGGTGTTTATAATTTCAGTATCTTGATTCCATTAATTGCAACTATTATCGTATTTTTAGTTGTTCTTTATGGTGAATCCATGAGAGTTGAAATTCCTATTTCCCATGGTAGTGTAAGAGGTCACGGAAGAATCAGAGGATCAGTTGGTAAATATCCATTGAAATTTGTTTATTCCAGTAACATGCCGGTTATTTTGACCAGTGCATTACTTGTAAACGTAACACTCTTTGCAAATGTTTTCCAAAAAATCGGTGTGCCTATTTTTGGTCACATTGATAAAGGTAAACCAGTTGACGGACTTGCATGGTTATTATCAACACCTAAATTACAGATGTTTATTACAGAACCACTTCATGTTTTAGTATATGCAATATTCTTTATTGGATTCTGTATATTATTCTCTTATCTATGGGTCGAAATCAGTGGTTTAAATGCTAAGAAGATTTCTGAACAACTATATTCATCTGGTATTCAAATACCTGGTTTTAGAAGTAGTAAACGTCAGTTATACAAAATTTTGAAAAAATATATTCCTGCACTTACCATTATCAGTGGTATTTATGTAGGTCTCATTGCTTTCCTAGCAGATTTAACCGGTGCTTTAGGTGGAGGTACCGGTGTATTGCTTACTGTAGGTATTATTCATAAACTTTATGAAGAAATGGCAGAGGAACAACTTATGTCCTCAAATCCAGTTCTTAGAAAATTCTTAGGAGAGTAAATCTCCTATATTTTTATCTTTTTAAAAAAAGGTGAGGGATTAAATTGAAATTAGTAGTATTAACAGGAATTCCAGGTTCTGGAAGTTCAACTTTACTTGGTAAAGCTTTAG
Source organism: Methanobrevibacter sp. (assembly GCF_045116495.1). GTDB lineage: Archaea > Methanobacteriota > Methanobacteria > Methanobacteriales > Methanobacteriaceae > Methanocatella. The sequence continues at coordinate 1,909 of NZ_JBGULU010000012.1, forward strand.
ATAAAGTCGATTATGTGCATTTAAATTATGGGGACATAATGACTGAAATTGCTATTAAAGAAAATATCGTTCAAGATAGGGATGCTTTAAGAAAATTATCAGCTGAAACACAAAAAGAAATTCAAGCAAAAGCTGCTAAAGAAATTAAAGAAAGATCTGAAAAGGATAATGTTATTGTAGATACTCATTGTACCATCAATACTCCATCCGGTTTCTTGCCAGGTCTTCCAATTTGGGTTTTAGAAGAATTAAAACCAGATCTTTTCATTTTAATTGAAGCTGATCCAGATGAAATTATATTTAGAAGAATGAATGATGATACTCGTGTCAGAGACAAACAAAAAGCAAAAGAAATTCAATTACATCAAGAAATGAACAGAGCTACATCAATGGCTTATGCTACTTTGACTGGGGCTACTGTAAAAATCTTGTACAATCATGATAATCATTTAGATTCTTCAGTTGAAAAATTAGTAAATGTATTAAATTTATAGGGGTATGACTATGGTTGATATAATGGGACCGATTTATGGTGTGTTGAATGCGATTTTCAATCCAATTCTAGCCATAGATCCTAATCCAGCTAATCCAGCTTTAACAGTTTTAATTATTGCATTTATTGTTTCTTTAATCACTACTGTTGCTAATAAATATTTAGTGGACCAGGATGAATTAAATGAAAAGCAAAAAGCTATGCAAGAATTCAATAAAGAGCTTAGGGAAGCTCAGAAAAAAGGTGACGGAAAAAAAATTGCAGAACTTCAGGCTAAACAAGCTGATATGATGAAAGACCAGACTGCAATGATGACTGATCAATTCAAACCGATGATTGTAACTTTCGTTCCAATTATTTTGATTTTCTTTTGGATGAGAACATCTGCTATTCATAATTTAGTAATTATTTTACCAAAAACTGTTTATTGGGTTACTTTAACACCTCTTTGGCATGTTATTGGTAGTTTCCTGTATGGTGGAGAAGCAACTATTCCGTATGGTATTGGTTGGTTATTGTGGTATATGATTTGTACTTTCGGTATGAGCCAAATTTTAAGAAAATACTTAGGATTTAAACAAGGGTTCTAAAATCGGCCATTAAACATACATTTATTAATGATGAAAAAAATATATTATATTATTCTATTTTAAGAATACGCTATTACACAATTATCAAATATTTTATTTAATTAAATTAATTTATAGGTGATTAAATGCCTGCAAATAGGTTTAGATCAAGATCATATAAAAGAGTTCATAAAAACACTCCTGGTGGAGAAAATGTTTTAAGATACAAAAAGAAAAAACCATCCAAGCACGTTTGTGCTGAATGTGGTGCAGTGTTACATGGAGTTCCTCGTGGACGTCCATATGAAATTAACAAATTGTCAAAAACAGCTAAAAGACCTAACCGTCCATACGGCGGATACTTATGTTCAAGCTGTGCTCGTAAACTTTTCAAAAACGAGGCTAGAAAATAATGATTATTACACTCGGCGGATTAGCTGGAACCGGAACAACAACCACTGCTGAACTTCTCAGTGAAAAATTAGACATTCCATATATTTCTGCAGGTTTTGTCTTTAGAGAAATGGCTGCCGAAATGGGAATGAGTGTTCTTGAGTTTAGTGAATTTGCTGAAGGTAATGATGATATTGACAAAGAAATTGATAAAAGGCAAGCTTTAAAAGCCAAAGAAGCAGAAAACCTTATAATTGAAGGAAGATTATCTGCATTTTTTGTTGATAATGCAGATTTAAAAATTTGCTTGGTCACTCCATTCGATGTTCGTTCTGAAAGAATAGCCAATAGGGAAAGCAAATCTGTTGAAGTGGCTAAAGATGAAATTATTGTTCGTGAAAAAAGTGAAGCCTTAAGATACATGGAAATCCATAATATTGACATATCAAATATGGATGTCTATGATTTAATTATAAATACTGGTACTTTTAATCCTGAAAAAGTATCAGAAATCATTATTCAAACATTAAAGGTGATATAAATGGCATCAATCGAAGTAGGTAGAGTATGTGTTAAAATTGCTGGTAGAGAAGCAGGCGAAAAATGCGCAATCGTTGAAATCATTGACGAAAACTTTGTAGAAGTTGTTGGTGAAGCAGTTAAAAACAGAAGATGTAATATTGCTCACTTAGAACCAACCGAAGACACTATCGATGTTTCAGGCGATATCGAAGCTATCAAAGCAGCTTTAGCAGATTTATAAATGAATAATTAAGTTTATTCATTATTTTACTATTTTTTATACTATTTTTTAAGGTTTTTTTCATGAAATTTGAGATGGTTACAAAATCCAGAAGCTTTACTGATCCTAATTTTGGCTGTAAACCAGAAGAAAGAGAAATCACCGATTATATCTCTAAAGGAGTAATTAACCTGGATAAACCGTCTGGTCCAACTTCTCATGAAATAGACGCATGGATTAAACGAATTTTACCAATTGAAAAATCAGGTCACGGCGGAACTTTGGACCCAAAAGTAACTGGAATTTTGCCGGTTGGTCTGGATGAGGCAACCCGTGCAATACAACTACTTTTAACAGCTCCTAAGGAATATGTGTGTTTATTGACATTTCATAATGATGTTTCTGAGGAAAAAATTCGTGAAGTTTTCGCAGAATTTACCGGAAAAATATTCCAATTGCCTCCTGTAAAGTCAGCAGTAAAACGTGAACTTAGGACACGTAACATTTACTATTCTACAATCTATGAAATTGAAGGGCGTGACGTATTGTTTAGAATCGGTTGTGAAGCCGGAACCTATGTAAGGACATATTGCCACAATATAGGTGAAGCTTTAGGCGTTGGAGCTCATATGGCGGAGCTTAGAAGAACACAGGTAGGTTCTTTTACAGAAAAAAATAACCTGGTTACATTGCAGGATGTTACCGATGCATATCATTTCTGGATTGAAGATGGTGATGAATCATTCCTTCGTGATGCGATAATGCCTATGGAACGGGCTGCAGATTACCTTCCAAAGATTGTAATCAAAGATTCAGCAGTTGATGCAGTTTGTCACGGTGCTGATCTTGCATGTGGTGGAATATCCACTTTGGCAGATAATATTCAAAAAAATGACATTGTAGCAATTGAAACCCTTAAAGGTGAATTGGTAGGGGCAGGTCACTCATTATTAACAAGTAATGAGATTTTGGAAGCCGATTCAGGTTTTGCAGTTAATGTTTCAAAAGTGTTTATGAAACCTGATACTTATCCAAGATTCTGGAAGTAAATAATTCATTTTTTTTTTAAATTCTTGTTTTCAATTTAATTGAATATAGTACATAGCTTATTTTTTTTAATTTTTTTTAAATATTGTAATCTTGTTTCTTTTTTTTGTTGATTGTTTTAAAATAGTTGAATTGTTTCGATATGTCATAACAATTATATATTATTTCAAAGAGAAATATATAACATTGTAATCTTATGGAAGATTTTTGATGTTGAGAAAAGAGATTATACTTTCAATATTATTGGCATTCTTCTTGGTTATCTCCTCAGCTAGTGCTATGGATAATTTAACTGAAGAGGCTATTAGCATCGATAATTCAAGTGATGCTATGATATCTGAAAGTATAGATAATCAGTCTCAAGCTTTACTTGCAACTTCTAAATCGTTTTCAGAGTTAAATTCTATTATTAATGACAATTATGAATTGAATATTTATCTAAAAGATGATTTCATATATAATCCTATTACAGATTCTAAATTTTCAAGTGGTATTGTCATTTCACGTTCAGTTAACATTTTTGGTCAAGGCCACACAATTAATGCAAACAATAATGCCCGAATTTTTAATGTAACAGACTATGTTATTTTCAACAATATTAAATTTATCAATGCCAAAGCAGGCGTTGGTTCTGCAATAACTGGCGATAGCTATGCAGTTACAGATTCATACTTCAAGAACAATCATGCTACTGTTGGTGGAGGCGCTATGAGTGGTGGTTATGCATCTCACTGTATTTTTGAAGCCAATACTGCTGGCAAGTATGGTGGTGCAATCTATAAAGGAAGTGCGGATAACTGTGAATTCATTGATAACTCTGCAACAGAAGGTGGTGCAATCAGTGATGTGTATGCTACGAACTCCGTATTTTTAAATAACCATGCTGAAAAAAACGGCGGTGCAATGTATGGCAGTTCTGCAGCACAGTGTACATTCACAGGTAATTCTGCAAAAGAATTTTCAGGTGCAGTATATAATGCTTATCTTATAGAATGTACTTTTATCAATAATACGGCTACTTATGCGGGTGCAGTTGGAGGGGGATCAAATTCCGCTCAAAATTGTATTTTCACAGGCAATTCTGCAGTTAATGGAGGGGCGGTATATGGGTATACAATTTACAATTCAAAATTTAGTAAAAACCATGCTACTAAAGGTGGAGCAATGTATACCGGTTCTACAAGTGGCAGCATTTTTGAAAATAATTATGCGACTGAAGATGGTGGTGCATTATATGATGCATATGCAGTAAACTGTAATTTCACCAGTAATTCTGCCAAACGGGGTGGAGCAATGTTTTTGAACTCCGCTAAAGATTGTGATTTCTATTATAATTCTGCAAATTATGGTGGCGCAATTTTCAAGGCTTTTGCAGATAAATGTGTATTATGGTACAATACTGCTAAAGTTCAAGGTGGTGCTATTGATGAAGGTGATGCGGAGTCTTCAGATTTAAGATATAATTCTGCAAAGAATGGTGGTGCAGTGTCTCTTACAGATGTATATCAATGTTCCATTGTTGAAAATACTGCTACAGAGTATGGTGGCGGAGCATATAAGACATCTGCAAATGGGTGTCTTTTCCAAAAGAATACTGCTAAATATGGTGGTGCAATATCTGTCTCAAGTTCTGCTTCAGGTTGTATCTTCAAATATAATATAGCTAAAATAACTGGTGGAGCTAAATATGATTCATCTGTTGAAAACTCTGAATTTGAGGGTAATTTACCGAAATACACTCTAAAGGTTTCTGATTTCACTGGAATTTATGGTTTTGGTGGAAATATTCACATTGGATTATATGACTCTCCTGATTATCCTGTAACTGGTGTAAATGCATCAATTAAAGTTTATAACTCTAAAAATGCAGTCATTGGAAAATACAAATCAGAAGTTGGGTATAACTGGTTTGTTAATTTACCTGCAGGCAAATATAAAGCCCAAGTAGCTGTTGATGATGACTGTTATGATGTTGATTCTATAAAAATATCAATTCATATTTTAAAATCTTCATTCATTTATGTTGTTAATATAACTACAAATTATCAGGCAGGTAAGGTCTTGCTTGTTAATTTGCACGATTCTGCAGGCCATTTCATTAAATATGCTAAGGTTTCTGTTAATCTCAACGGTGCGACTAAAACTTATTTAACTGATGCAAACGGTCAGGTTATGATTCCAACCAAAACATTAACTCCTAATACTTATACGGTATCAATTAACTTTGCAGGTGATGATATTTATACTCCAACTTCAGCTACTGCAAGTATCACAGTTAAAAAATTAACTCCGAAAATGACTGCGGCAAAGGCTACTTTCAAGGTTAAGGATAAATCCAAAAAATATGTCGTCACTCTTAAGGATAATAAGAAAAAACCCATGAAGTCTGTTAAAATTACTGTTAATGTTAATGGCAAAACATATTCTGCCAAAACAGGCAGTACTGGTCAGGCTACATTTTCACTCAAGAAACTGACTAAAAATGGAACTTATAGTGCTAATGTAAAATATGAGGGTAATTCAAAATATAATTCTGTTAAAAAGACGGTCAAGATTACTGTCAAATAATTGTTCTATTATTCTTAATTGAAGCTTTATTTATCTTACAGTTTCTTCTTTTAAAATTGATTAGATTAATCCTTATTTAATTTAAATTCTATAATGTTAGGGTTTTCAATAAACTGGTTTTGTGTGATGTAGATTGCAGAGTTAATTTTTCAATATTTTTTCAGGTGATTTGAAGGAGGTATTGTAAAAAAAATAAAAAAGAGGAGTGCTAGAAAGCACCTCCGCCCCCACCGCCGGATCCTCCACCGAGTCCTCCGAAGTCACCTATATCTGAGCTTGATGAAGGGTTGGCTGCTGATTCTCCAGTGAGGAATGCTTCATGCATCATGTAATATCCTCCATAATGATGGTACAGGAATATATCATCATTATATTCGGATATATTCTTTTCTTGAAGTTTCATAGATTTATAGACATTGTCCGCCACTCCTAGCGCAGCACCATAAATCAGGTACTTTTTCCAAACGACTATTGATTCAGGAGGGTGTTCATTAATCAGGCTGTTGTCCTTTAGGAATTTCTTAAAGTTTCTCCATTTAAGATAGAATAATCTTCCTTTTGGTGTCCATTGTCCGAAAATATCATTTGGAAGTAATATTACAATTAATGAAAATATTGCAAGTGCAATTCCACCTCCAATTGCAAAAATACCATTGCGGAGATTTGTAAACAGTCCTAAAATGAATATGATTATTCCAAGGATTATTCCAGCAATGCCCAACACTTTCATGAATTTAGCTCCTTTATTGTTGAAATAAGTTTCAAGCTGCTCTGATTCAAGATATTCATGTTTGACATCCTGTTGCCATTCATTATATTCTTCCATAAACAATTTGGCATTTGATTCATAGGATAAATCCCTATTGAGATTGGATAAGTTTACAATATCTGCACTGTCGGAAAACATCTCCATTATTTCGAATACTGTGTGTTCATGAATGGCCAAATTAGCAGTTTTATTTCTGTTTAATTTTAAGAATAGTTCTGTTAATTCTGTGTTTGGATCCCTTTTGGTTTGTAGTTCAAATACTTTTTTGTCAATGAGATTGAGTATTGTTGCTTCAAATCCTTTCATGTTCGGAGTTCCGATATCATGTGAGTTGTCTATTAGTGCATTAACCATAGCTGGAGGGTCATCTGTTGGAAGTTCCCTTTCATAGATGCCGTCATAGTCTACTTTCGGTTCTCTTCCATATCTTAAGTAGATAAATATTGCAACAATTGGACTGATTAGGGATAGCAGCCCCATTATGAGATATGAAGTATTCCAGAAATTCCTTCCATTTACGCTGGCATCCAAATTTTTTATTATTTGGTCTTGCCCGTTTGTGTTCACATGTTTTGCGTAGGTTGCATTATTAAAATCATCCAACGGCATCAACACAAGCAATTCATAAAATTCCCCTGAAGGAATGGATTTGGAAGTAATTGAGATGGTATCATTTGTTATGTAACTTGAAGAATTATATTCTTGAGGATTAAGGTAATATTTAATGTCTTTGTTTGCCGGAAGATGGACGGTTGCACTCAGTCCGCCGGTTCCTACATCCCACTCTTCTCCCCAAAGTTTGTACTGAAGTCCTGCAACGTCATTAAAAAGAGTAACTGTATTTTTCATATCATAGCTGATGTTAACATACACTTCAGTATCTGAAATTTGCTTAGTGTGTGCTTCATCGGCATATAAGTAGATTTTAAGATGCTTTTTACCTGATTCATCCGTTATTTTGGTAACTGGATAGGCTCCCTTTGCATCTACAGTAATATTGTCTAGGGTTTCTCCTTCTTTTAGAGGGATATCCCTATAGACTCCATTGAATGTTCCCTGAAATGTATAATCATATATTTCTTCTACATGCAGTAGACCATTACTTCCAACGGTCAGTTCAATGAATGCATGATCAATTGTATAACTTTTGTCGTCATCCGCTGAAACTAATGCTATTGTTGAAAATAAAATAAAAAATAATAAAATTATACAAAATGCTTTTTTAACATTCATATAATTTCACCTTTAATTTAAAATTTAACTTCTGGAACTGCGGTTTCACTTTCAGGAGCTTTATAGAATTCTGCTTCTTTAAAACCAAACATGCGAGCAAAAAGACTGCTTGGGAATTGTTCACATGCGTTATTGTATTTTAGTACAACATCATTGTAGAATTGTCTTGCATATGAAATTTTATCTTCTGTTTCAGTTAATTCGGACTGTAACTGTTGGAAATTGGAATTGGCTTTCAATTCAGGATAATTTTCAGCTACAGCAAATAATGTTTTTAAAGCACCGGTCAGTTGGTTGTCTGCAGTGCTTGCCTCTTCAATGTTAGTTGCATTCATAACATTGCTTCTTGCTTGTGTAACATTTTCAAAGACTTCTTTTTCATGTCCTGCATAACCTTTAACTGTTTCAACAAGATTTGGAATCAGGTCATTCCTTCTCTTGAGCTGCACTTCAATTTGTGAATAGCTGTTTTTCACTCGATTTCTGAGATTTACTAAATTGTTATATAAATGTATAATAGTAAAAATGACAAATAGGATTGCCACTACTATCACAATAATTAAAAGGATATTCATTTTATTCACCTAATATAATGTATATATTATATTTAAGAATATATTTTTGCTTTTTAATTATAATTTTCGTAATTTTTTTAAAGTAGGACCAATAAATAAATCTTTGTAAATGATATATTTTTTTTAAAATCCCCTCTTTAAACAATAACTTTATATATGTTGAAGGGAATATATTATTTTATCATATTATTCTAGACAATATGATGTACAAGTATTGCTAACTATTTTATGCCGAGATAGTCTAGCCTGGTAAGGCGCGAGACTGGAAATCTCGTGGGCGTTCAGCCCTCCTGGGTTCAAATCCCAGTCTCGGCGTTTATTAGTTTTTAACTTAGTTTTTTTGTTTTAATTAAAAAAATACTTGTGAAACTGATATTTTTGCACTCTTAGCTAATATGCTAAGTTTTAAATTGTTGAAAGAACTGTGCTTTGAAAAGTTCAAAGCATTCGAATCTATAATTTTACGTCTCGTAGATTCGCTCTATAAACGGAGGTTATTTAATGGAAGACGACTTTAAGCACTTAGTGCGTATTTCAAGAAAGGATGTAAATGGTAACAAAACCATTGAACAAGCTTTAACCGAAATTAAAGGTGTTGGAATATCTTTATCTAAAACTATGTGCCGTACTTTAGACTTAGATTTA
>NZ_JBGULU010000013.1:0-3606 GCF_045116495.1 Methanobrevibacter sp.
TTTCTAAACAAACCATTAAACATTCCTGACGGTGAAGGCGGATGGGAAGTGAAGGATCTTGAACTTGTCGGCAGACCATGTCTTACATACACTACAGTGCCTAACCATTATTTTGATGATCAGGAAATGAGCAGAAGCATTTTCATCACTCCAAGAATGGACAATCAGAATATCTTCAATAAAAGAAACAGTGCATTGGAATTCAAGCACGGCAAAAGCTACAAAATATTAAAACATTATGAAAAGGAAGCTGAGCTAGTGCCATACATGCTGCTGCACCTTAAGGAAGTATTTGAAAACATTGTAATAATAAATCCATATGTTTACTTTGTCATCAACTTCCTGAAGGACTCTGCTTTCTATAAAAGGGATTTTGATAAGTTCAACGGCATACTGAAAACAATAACGGCCTTGAATTACTATAACCATGAAGTCTATGAGGTTGACGGCAAAAAAGTAATTTTGACCAACATTGCAGATGTGCAGGAATTCATGAGTTTATTAAAACCATATAAGGAAAGCATATCTGCAAACCTGTCCCCTAAAGCAGTTGAGGTTTTAAACGACATCAGAAACAATATCGAAGACTGGCGAATGAAAAAGGATAGGGAAGTATTGGACATGGGAATTACAACCAATGAATACTTCTCACTTCAAAATCTTGGATTAAGTAAGGCATCAGTTAGGAAATACATGTATGAATTGGCTGACAAGGGATTTATTCAAGTAACAACCCGTTCCGGCAGAGCTAATGTATATGACTTGGCCAAAAGTGAAGTTGCATCAATCAACTATGACTTAAAGCACATTGACGATTCAATATACGAAAATATCTGCTATGAGATTGGTGAATGGGTTATAGACATTATGAAAGAAGATAAATTTGTTGAGGGGTTAAGTATCATGAACTTTGACGCAGAAGTTAAAAAACCAACATGGATAAGTAAAAAACCATGAAAACTACGAAAACCATGAAAACTGAAAAACTGAAAAAACTATGTAAACTTTAAAAAACTTTCACAAAAGTTTTTATAAAAAACTGTTTACAATCGTTTTCAGATTAATTGGAGAATTTCTAGTTGGAATTGGTAATTGCTTTTCTAATGAAAAACTAAAGTTTCTAGGATAAGGGGGAGGTAACTTTAACAATACTTCCCGCATACCCTGGAAAAATATGGTTTTTTAAAAAATCATAATATTGGAAAGTGATGATAGCTATTCTTTTTTGATTTAAAGGATTTTAAAAGCTTTTTAAAAAAACCGTCCCAAAATTTCTCAATAGTTTTTATGGTTTTTATAAATTTTTTTGATTTATTATGAAATCTATAAAACAACAGATAATCGAGGCCAAACAGGAAAAAAGAGAAAGGGAAGAAGAATTGTGGTTTGTAGATTACTGCAACAACTGCAAAACTGGATTGGCGTTTAAAAATGATGTGCCTTGTCATCATCCATGGTACTGCTGGCATGAAGGCGAATCAGCTATTGTACAGGCAGCCATTGTTAGAATAGATGAATATCGCAGATTACATGGACATGTCACGTCACAAATGTATTGGGAATATAAGCAGTTAAGAAAAAGGCAACGCCAGTTAATATGGCGAGGCAGAAAAAAATTATTAAGGAGTTAACTAATATGTTAGTTGGAACTTATATAACCAATCACCACAAATAAAATATTGATAATACATATAAATAATATTAAGTGATTCAACATGTTTGAATTTGAGATATTAACAAATGCCATAATTCATTCTGCTATCAAAACTACGGTTATAGGTCCAAGTATTTCAGGACCGTTAATCGGAGCTATTATTGGTTCGGCATTTACTTGGATTTTAGCACATGGAACTGAATTTTATAGATTTACTAAAAAAAAGAAAGGAATTTATGTAATTCTTAATTCTGAAGTTGAAAATAATATTTCTAATCTAAAAGAATTTGAGATATACCATCCAGTTAAAAATAGTTACGCTATTAGAGTTGAATGGACAATAAATGATCTTCAAAATTATTATAAAACTTTAAATGACTTTCCTATATTAAGGCATGATAATTGGGATGAATTCATAGATACGGTTCCAGATATATTTACCGAATATGAAATTAGGAGAATAATCGAATGCAATAGTAATTTGGACAAATTATCTGATTTGGCTAGATTTTTATCTAATTATAAAATTGAGTATAGTCCTGATCAAGATAACGTAGATTTAAAGGAATTACGATTTAATGATTATTTGAAAATCTCTGAAAACTACAGGACTTTTGAAAAAAATTTTAATAACCTGTTAAGAGATTTAAATACGATTAATGATATTTTTAGTAAAAAAAGAAAAAAGTTTATTTTTTCAGTAGATTATGATTTACTTTTAATATTTGTTTTAGAAATAATATTCCTCATACTGTTTCCTATTGTTTTAAAATTTTTATAAAAAAATAAAAATATTCTATTCAACCGATTATCATGTTGAATACCACTTATCCACATCAACTCTTTGGCTTTGGGTTTCATTAGTTATCTTTTCATATCCTCCTGTGAATGCCACTACACAGTCATCATGAATAGCTTCATTAGGATATGCAGTTATTTTTTCCAGAAATTCCATAGCCCATTTTTTTGTGAACCCGGTCGAATCCTTTCCAACAAGGAAAATTCCCTTCTTTTGAATATCGGCTGAAACTCTTCTTGCACGGTCAACTTTGTTTTCTCTTGAGTTACCGGTGCCCGTAGCGAATCCTCTTCTGTTCAGTTCATCTATAATTAATAATCCGAAGTTTTTGCCTGTGTTTCCGTCAAGTTCAATGTATTGTACATCTGACTTGTCACGTGCTGCAGTATTTAATATTTCATTGATTAGGTTTCTGGATTCCAATTGAAATTCATATGAATCCAGAATATAAATATTTCCGGACAGATCTTTAGCAAGCAGAACGCCGGCTGTAAAATCTGGATCACTTCCTTTCAACTTATCATCATTCAATACTTCAGTAGCTGCAAGATCCCAATATCTGATAATCTTAATTATAGGAATTTTCATGTATTCGTCATGAGAAATCAAATGGAAGTCTGATTCATCGAATAGCTGACCTTTAACTGAAGCATACCAGTTACCGTTCATTAACTGCTCACGTGTTACTCTATCCAATCCCATCAGGTATTCTTCATAATCTTTTCTGTCCAGATAAATATTATCCAGATAGCTGGAGCTAATGAATCTGATTTGTGATTTATCCTGAATATCTGTATCTATTTTTTCTATGAATCTTTCACGAACCCATTTGTTTCCACGTTTGCCGGGATTGCTGGAGCACATTAACTGTGTAGGAAGTTTGTTGTCTTTTGTTTTCCTAACTCTAGACCTCATATAAATGTATTTGAATCTTTCAAGCTGTGTCAGCTCATCAATTCCTATGAACTGATATTCAGAACCCTGATAAGTATCGAGGTCATTAATGTTTCTTAAATATCCAAAGGTTAGTGAATTTCCATTGGGAAATGTCCATGAATGTTCTGTTCCATCCCACTTTGGTTTGATGCTTGCATTATTTTGAACTTCCTTTCGATTTAACCACTGACTTGCTTTATGAATTAAAGCTCCTTTA
>NZ_JBGULU010000014.1:0-4668 GCF_045116495.1 Methanobrevibacter sp.
TTTAACAGTCATTAAGGAATTGGCTGCTCAGCACATGACCATGGTCATCGTTACTCACGAAATGGCATTTGCACGTAATGTTGCAGACACAATCATCTTCATGGATGGTGGAGTAATCGTTGAGGAAGGCACTCCTGATGAGGTATTCTCATCCGATAATCAGAGGATGAAAGACTTCCTTGGAAAATTCTATGATTAATTTTATTTAATCATACACTCTTTTTTTCTTTTTATATATTCAACATCATTTTTATGGATAAGTATATTAAACTTTGTAACTAAAATATTATTATCGATACATATTTTATCGGGTGTTGAAAAATGAAATGTCCTAACTGTAATAGTGATAATTCGGATACGGCCAAATTTTGTAAAAAATGTGGCTCTCCATTAGATGGAGAAAAAACAATAGACCACAAAAGTGTGATTAATTCAATCAGCGGAAATAAGACTAATGCTGATAATAACACTACCAAAATAATCATTATAGCATTGGCTATTGTTGCAGTAGTATTGGCAGGTGCATTTATCTACATATATGCATCAGGAAATTCAAGTCATGACAATACTAATGCAAATGATAATTCTGCAGCTCAAAATAAGACTCAAGTGGATACAACTCCAGAAGAAAAAACCGCTACACAGACTTCATCATCTTCACAATCCCAATCCTCTACATCTTCAATGAGGATTCGGGGAGGAAGCTTCTCGACAGGAAGTGCTGAAGAGGATAAGACTTATGCTCAAATCTATGTAGGTAAGGAACATGCAGGTAAAAGCGTTATTGTTCAGATTTTCTATTCAAGAGACGGTAATTCACTGAATCATGGTAATATGGTTCCTGCTAATGTGCATTCAGACGGTTACCTGTATATTACAAGTGCAGATGCATATCATTACTATCCAGATTATGCAACAATAAAGTTATATGATTCAAACAGTAATCTTATAGATACTCAAAGCGTTTCACTCTCACCAACAAGTGGAACACAGACATTCTAAATCATTTAACTTTTCTTTTTTTATTTTAATTTTTAAATATATTTTTGAATTTGTTCATGCAGTCATCATCATGATTTTTGATTGTGCTTATTGAATAATCATGTTTTTTATATTAATTTTTTTTAATTGCCTATTTTTAAAGTCGGAGATTAAAATTTAAATGTAATGAGCAATAATAGAATATTAGTAAAGTATATTTCCGTGATTAAAAATGAAATATGGATTAATTAGCTATGATTATACTACAAATTTAGGTAATGAAATTCAAAGTATCGCCGCAAGGCGCTTTTTACCTCAAATTGATTATTATATTGAACATGAAAAATTGGATCAGTTCACAGGCGATAATGTAAAGATGATTATGAATGGCTGGTTTGTGGACTGTCCTACTGCATGGCCTCCATCAGACAGCATTAATCCTCTTTTGGTATCAATGCATTTTACAACTACAACCAAAAACAAAAAAAGGGTAGAAGCAATATTGACTCCTGAAAGCAGGGAATTCTTTTCACAATACGGTCCGGTTGGCTGCAGAGACCTGCATACAGTTGACTTTTTAAACGACAATGATATTGAAGCATATTTTACAGGATGCCTGACTCTGACCCTGGATTCAGGTGATAAAAAACCTCAAAAAGACGATGGCAATGATTATATAGTTGTCAATATGGAAAATCCGGATGAGCTTATTTCATTTTTAAAACAGAAAACAGATAAGAAAATATATAGGATTCAACAGGATATGATGCCTTCCTTTAAAAAGGCATTTCCTGGAGAGATGCCAAAATGGCTGTATAATCTGACTTCATTTTACAATTCAAAAGAAAAATTCTTCATGGCGGAAAACCTGCTGAAGGTTTATGAAAATGCATCATGCGTCATTACCGACAGGCTGCACTGTGCTCTACCATGCCTTGCCTTGAAAACCCCTGTTATGCTATTCAATGAAAGGGGCATGAAGGAAAGATTTGACGGAATCTCACAGCTGCTTTTGGAGTCAACTATTGATGAATACAAAAGCAATTATAATATATTCGATGTTGAAAATCCGCCTGAAAATTCACAGGAATACTTAAAGATAAGAAAAGATTTAATTAAAAAGTGCAGTGAGTTTACAGGCCACATCAGCAATTCGTGTTACAGTGATATTACAACCAATGAACTGATTGACAAGAATACTTTGATTTTGTCAAGAAATGCAATTGAAACCAGAAATTACTTTAAGGAAGTTTTAAAACTTTATGAAAAAACGGAAAGAAAAAACAATAAGAAGATTAAAAAACAGAACGAAGAAATTGAAAAATTAAAATTGGAATTGGAAAAACAAAAAGCTTTGAACAAAGAGGACAGCTCTTCAATTAGCAAAGTTAAAAACAGATTATTTAATAGATAGTGATTATTATGTCTTTTTCAGAAAAAATATTAAGTAAAAGTGACATGTACAATTTTTATAAGGATGAATATGAAAGGCTTTTAGAGAAGGATAAGCAAAATCAGGAAATAATCAAATCTCAAAAAACCGAAATCAACGGTAAAAAGAAGTTCATTGCAAAGAAAAAGAATGAGATTGCAGAAAAGAATGAAGAGATAAAAACATTGAAAAATGAAGTGATTAAATCATTGAAAAAAGATGTAGCTGCACGTGATGATACCATTTCATATCTAAACGGTGAACTCGAAGAGTATAAAGAGTTATGCAATAGCTTCATGAAAAAATATAATTCTCACAATATTGAAAAATCCGAAAAGGACATTACAGACATTAACATTGCATATGTTCTTAACTCTTTTCCTGAGCATTCCCAGACATTCGTTTTAAGCGAACTTAAATGGCTTGTGGAAAACGATTTCAATGTCTGCGTATTTTACAAAAAGGATCCATATAAACATATTGATTTGGACTTTGAGATTGAATCAGTGCAGTTCAGCTCCAAAAAACAGTTGGCCAAATTGCTTGTTGATTATGACATTGAATTTATGCATACTCATTTTGTATATCCTATGTGCAGTAAATTCACATTCCCTCTTGCTGAATGTTTGAATATTCCATTTACAGTATTTGCACATGCATTTGATATATTTACCAAAGAATATCAAAAGACCAACAGGGTGGCGGAAATAGGTAACTCCGATTTATGTTTAGGCATATATACATTAAGCGATTTTCACAAAAACTATCTTGTCGGACAGGGTGTAAATGAGGAAAAGATTATAATAACCAAACAGGCCACTGACTATGAGATATCTGAATTCTCCAGAAGGGAAGATAAGATTAAAAATATTGTTGCGATTTCAAGATTTGTTGAAAAGAAAGGTCTGGATGTTTTGATTGATGCAGCCAAACTCCTTGAAGAAGAGGATCTTTCATTTGAGATTTTCGGTTTCGGTGATTTGGAAGAGGATTTGAAATCCCAAATTGAAAGTCTTGGCGCTCGAAACATTTCAATTGAAGGTGAATTGAATCCAAGTGATGTTAAAGCCAAACTGAAGGAATCGGATTTGATAGTTGTTCCGTGTAAAGTTGCCGAAAATGGAGATATGGACGGTATTCCAACAGTTATCTTTGAGTCCATGGCAGTCGGACTTCCTGTTTTAACCACTTCCGTTTCAGCTATTCCAGAAATAATCAAAGATGGTGAAAACGGTTTTATTATAGAGCCTGAAAATCCTGAACTCCTGGCAGAAAAAATCAGGGAAATTGTTTCAATGCCTGATGAGAAGTTATATGAAATCAGATGCAGGGCACAAAGCGATGTTCAGGACATTTCCAGTGTTGATAAAACTATGAAGACCTATGTTGATGTTTTGGAAAAGTCATTTTAGATTATCATGAAAATATCTGTTATTCTTCCGGTTTTCAATGGGGAGAAGTTCATCAAAAAAGCTATTGAAAGCGTGCTTAATCAGTCATTGTCTGATTTTGAACTTATTATTGTAAATGACGGTTCAACCGACAACACATTGGATATTATTGAATCATTTAATGATGAGAGAATTACCGTTATCAGCCAGTCCAATCAGGGACCCGGCGCTTCAAGAAATAGGGCTCTTGAGATTGTATCCGGTGAGTATCTGATGTTTCTTGACAGTGACGACTGGTTTTGTGATGATGCATTAAAAATTGCTTACGATGAAGCCAAAACCAATGATACTGATATATCAATATTTCAGATAATCAAATACAATCAGGGCGAATACAGTGAAAATGACTGGTTTAACCTGAATAATTTTGATGAATCATTTGAAAATAGGGTTTTCAATCCACATGAGTGCGGTGATTTCCTGTTTGATATATCTGTAAGTGCATGTCAGAAGATTTTTAAAAGGAAATTCATTGACCAGATCCACGCCAGATTTCCTGAAGGCATCTATTTTGAAGACATGCCATTTTTCTTTTACACTTTCCTTAAAGCCGAAAGAGTATCAATCATCAAAAGGCATTTGTATGTCAGAAGAAAGCATGAAGGTTCAATTACAGAATCCGTTGACAGCAAGTTTCTTGATACTGTAGAGGCAGGTCAAATATTGATGGACATTTTTATTGAAAATGATTGGTATGATATATATTTGTTTGATTTACTTGCCTTTAAAATCAATGGTCCTCGATATGCTTTAATGGGCATTGAAGAAAAATACAAAGAACAACTATTCATGTTAATTAAAAAG
>NZ_JBGULU010000015.1:0-6972 GCF_045116495.1 Methanobrevibacter sp.
CCGGTTAAAAATGGAAAACTTGATTTGGGTACTTGGCAATCAGTATTTTTTGTTGAATTAGATGGACCAAGACACAACAGAACAGTAACTTTGACAATGGTAGGTGAATAATTGAAGAAATGGACAATAATTTTAATAGCTGCAATAATACTATTGTTAATTTTCATTCTTGTTTTCTATAATTATGATGGCAGTCATGTAGTTAACAATTACTCTGAGATGGAAACAAACATGAGAAAATTGTGGTATTAAAAAAAAAGAGTTAATGAATTCATTTGTTAATGAATTCAATTTCAAATCCGATTACAGGATATTCTAAAGTAAAGTTGGTAATGACTTCAGGTGAAACCTCACCAAAGAATCCTTTAATTGTTCCTTTTTGTGATTCACCTGTGACGTCAGCTGCCCTACCTTTAATGAATGTTTTATTTTCACTGTCAGTTATTTCCATTGAATAACCTAAGTTACTTAAAACGGTTGTAACAATGGATTTGATTTCACTGAAGTTTGCAGTTGAATGACAAACGAGTGCAGCTAATTTTTTAGAAGAAACGGTTTTATTTTCCCTGGTTTCATCCAGGTATAAGACATCACCAATTTCAAAGATCTTTTGAGGCAGGTCTTCATGGGTGTTGTCCTCTAAAAATTCCATCAAACTGTTCATCAAACTTGTTCTAATCATTGTTCTGTCGATTGTAATTGGTCTTGCAACCTGAACATGAGGTTTTTCTTCTTGATTCATTTTTTCGTAATGTGCCTCTTCATTTGTAAGCATTAAGCTCATTACTTCCTGGAAACCTAATGTGACCATCACTTCACGGATAGTGCTTTCTGCCTTAAACCAGTCATTTTCATAAGCTACAGTGTTAATGTCAGGAAGTTCTGCAACTACGTCGTTAATGTGGTATTGTACAGCAATATTTTCAACGATATCAACTTCGTGTAATATATCAACTCTGTAAGCAGGTATGATTGCTTTGACTTCATTTTCATCAATAATCTCAGCATCAAAACGTGCTTTCATGAGTAATTCTTTTATTTCTTCTGCATTAAGATTGGTTCCTCCAATCAATTCATTTGCAGTATCAACATGAACGTTCATCTCTTGAGGGGTTAAATCAGGAGTTTTAATAGTTTTATCTTCATATTTAACTTCCATGGATTTGATTTGACCTCCTACTTCAGCAAAAGAAGAACAGATAATGTTTAATGCCTGATTAACTGCTCTCTCATCGGTACCGGTTACATCAACTATGATGTTGTGAGTATCTTCTTTAAGTTTGGTTAACTCTCCGTTAATGATTGGGGGCATGGATAAGACATTATCATCTTTATCTAAAATTAATGGATATTTGTCAAAATCTTCAATTAAATGAGCATAAGCTTTTCCTTTGTCATGCTCTGTTAGGATATCGCCAGGAGTCATTTCTGTGTCTTTTTCCAAAGGCACAAATGCATTTGCATCTTTTGGTGTTGCAATGTATTTGAATGGTCCTTCAACAACATCCGCATTGTGAATACCGATAGCTACTTTTTTCCTGTCTCTTCCAATAACCCAGTGAAGGTTTTCCTGAAAATCCATTACATATTTGAGTTTATCGCCAGTAAAATCAACATTATCTATTTTAGCAAATCCAATGTATGGTCTGATAGAAGCAACATCACTATCTACAGTAACATATTCACCGGATTCCTCTACTTTATAATCCGGAAAACCAATTTCCTGACCTATAAACCCTTTAAAAGATCTAGCTACTCCTTCAACAGACAAGTTGTCAGGTCTGTTTGGGAAGAATTCTACTTTGATTTCCTCATCATCAAAGTCTTCAATATCACTTGACATCATTGGCAAGGTGTCTATTAGCTCATCTTTTTCCATATCTATTCCTAAATCTTTTAAATCCTGATATTTGAATGTAATAACTGGCATTTAATAACTCCATTAATTATTTTAAAATCCATAAAGTAACATGAAAAATATAGATTCTACAGTAAAGTGCAGTGCTCTATGTTCTAATTCGCCCATATCTCGTAAGAATACTGTATGGGTTACATCTATAACAAAATGAATAAGGGCAGCTTCAATTCCGATTGTTAGGTTTAGGAAAACTATTGACAATATTATAAAATGAAATCCCGCTTCCATTATTTCGTGTACTAACCATGTTTGCCATGTAGAATGGGTGGATTGCTGGATTAGGCCACCTAACACAATGTAAAAGTTATTTAAAACTTTCCACATTAAGGTAGTATGTAATACGTCGCTCATGGCCAATATAATTGCAACATAAAACCATAACAATTCCATTTTTTCACAGTCCTCATTAATTTATAATACTATTATTTTGATTTTATTATATAATATATTTAACTATTATAAATGTTTTTAAATAATAAACTACATAATTAATAATATTATTTTTACTTACATTAACTAGGAGAAAATATATGTCAAAAGAAGAAATTCCTAAAGACTATGATTTTAAAAAAGAAAAAGAATGGGGGAAAAAATGGGATGATGAAAACATCTACAAATACATTGGAGATGGATCTCGTCCTAGATATGTAATCGATACTCCTCCACCATACCCAACAGGTGCAATTCACTTAGGTCACGTCCTGAATTGGGTTTACATTGATATGAATGCAAGATACAGAAGACAAAAAGGATTCGATGTACTTTTCCCTCAGGGATGGGACTGCCATGGTCTTCCGACTGAAGTTAAAGTTGAAGAAACTCATGGAATAAAGAAAAATGATGTTTCAAGAGCACAATTCAGACAATATTGTATTGACTTAACCACCAAAAACATTGCAAGCATGAAAGCCGACATGAAGGCAATGGGTTATTCACAGGATTGGTCTCGTGAGTTTGTAACCATGAATCCTGAGTACATGAAAAGAACTCAATATTCATTTTTAAAAATGTATGAGGATGGATTGATTTATCAGGGAAAACACCCTGTAAACTGGTGTCCTCGATGTCAAACAGCTATTGCTTTTGCAGAAGTTGAATACTCTGATAATACTACATTTTTAAATTATGTTAACTTCCCTCCTGCTGTTGAAGATTCATATGATGATATTGTTTCTTCACAGGAGTCAGGTAAACAGGCTGACCCTAAAACAGAAGGTATTTTAATTGCAACAACCCGTCCTGAATTGATGGCTGCATGTGTAGCGGTCGTAATTCACCCTGAAGATGAAAGATACACACATCTTTTAGGAAAATATGTTGAAGTGCCTTTATCACACCAAAAAGTAAAAATCATTGCAGATGAAGAAGTAGATCCTGAATTTGGTACAGGTGCAGTAATGATTTGTACCTTTGGGGATAAAACTGACGTAAGCTGGGTTCAAAAATATGACCTGGAAGTCATTGATATTATGGATGATGCCGGTATATTGACAGCCGCCGCCGGAAGATATGAAGGAATGGACTTGCAATCCTGTAAAAAACAGACTATTGAAGACTTGGATACTGAAGGATATTTATTAAAACAAGAGCAGGTTGACCAAAATGTTGGGCAATGCTGGAGATGTAAGACTCCTGTTGAAATTCTTCTTAAGGAACAATGGTTTGTAGCTGTAAGGGATTTAATTGAAAAGACCAAAGTTGCAGCAGATGAAATGAAATGGGTGCCGGAACACATGAAATCCCGTATGGTAAACTGGGCGGATTCCATGGAATGGGACTGGTGTATTTCAAGACAAAGAATATTTGCAACCCCAATTCCGGTATGGTACTGTAAAGACTGTGGAAAAGTCATTGTACCTGATGTTGAAGACTTGCCGATTGATCCAACAGTTGACAAGCCAAAACACGCATGTGAATGCGGATGTGAAGAGTTCATACCTGAAGTGGATGTATTGGACACCTGGATGGATTCATCAATTTCTCCACTATCTATTGCAGGCTGGCCTGATGAAGATTATGTAAATCATTTCCCATCAAATATCCGTCCGCAAGGTCACGATATTATCCGTACATGGGCATTCTATACTACATTACGCTGTTTAGCTCTAACCGGACAAAAACCGTTTGATGATATTGTAATCAACGGTATGGTATTCGGTGAAGACGGAAACAAAATGAGTAAATCCAGACCTGAGTTTGTAGTTGGACCTGAAGAGGTTATTGAACAATACGGTGCTGATTCCCTTAGAACCTGGGCAGCTAATAGTGTTCCTGGATCTGATGTAATATTTGATTGGAAAGACATAAAGCATGGATACAGGTTCCTTAGAAAATTCTGGAATGCATTCAGATTCATAAGCATGCAAATATTCGATGAAGAAATTGATTATGAAGATGTTAAAGATAATTTAGGACCTTTAGATTTATGGATTTTATCTAAATTAAACAATCTAAACAAAAAAGTGGACAATGCCTTTGCAGAATATAATTTTGCAGATACAATCACATCAATTGAAAGATTCTTCTGGCATGATTTCTGTGACGAATACATTGAAGCTGTAAAATACAGATTATACACTGATGTTTCAGATGAATCACGCAGAGCTGCAAAATACACATTAAGAACAGTTGTGGAAACTTCTTTAAAATTGCTAGCTCCAATTGCACCATTCTTTGCAGAAGAGGTTTACCAATACTTCTCCGATGAATCAATTCACACAACCTTATGGCCTGAAGTATATGATGAACTAATCAGTGAAGAAATGGAAACTAAAGGTGAAACTACTGTTGAGCTCATTGATGAAGTTAGAAGATTCAAATCTGCTTCTAAAATACCATTGAATGCAGAACTTGCTGAAGTGAATGTTTATACTTCTGATGATTCATTAGTTGAAATATTCAAACAGTTCAACGATGATGTTAAAGGAACATTGAAAATCAAGGACTTGGAAATAAGTTCCGGAAAACCTGAAGTTCATGAAAAAATCATTGAAGTTGAACCTGACATGTCCCAAATAGGACCAACATTCAAAGGGGATGCGGGTAAAATCATTGGTTATTTAAAATCAACTGATATTGATGAAATCGGTGCGGTTTTAGAAGAAAATCATGAACTTGCAATTGGTGAAATTGTAGTTCCTGAAACTATGTTGAATATCAAAAAAGAGATTGTCGGAGCATCCGGTAAGAAAGTGGATATCTTACAATCTGAAAACTTGGACATGATTGTTGAAGTAATTAGATAAATTACTTCTCTACTTTTCTTTTTTTCAAATTCAATTTTATCAAAGATTTAGTTGAAATATTTTCATTTCAAAATCAATAGTAAAATTGCTTTAAATTATATTTAACGCAAGTAAATATTGTTATTTGCTTATTAAAAGTATTTATATGACTTATGACTAATATAGCTATTGGAGATGAGATTAATACTATTTTTGTATATTTTCGGGATTTCTTTTCATTGTATTTGATGGTTTCTAGATTCTTATTTTAGGTTAAAATCCCATTTGGGGTTCAGTTTTCTCATCTCCCCTAAGATCATTTGAAAAATTGAACTTTCAACAAGTTTTTTCATTTTAAAATATATTCAGTTTAAATTAGTTAAATTTATTTATTTCTTTTTTAAAAATAATACTTGAGGAGTAGTCATGCCATTATTTAAAATGAAAAAAGTATGGGATTATTGTACATATAACAAACCTTTCTTTTTACTTATTTTGTTAATATTCTGCATATGGATATATATTTTTGAATCTTATGAGGATTTAAATTTATTTTGGGCTGTCTTAATTATTATTTTCTTGGAGATACTATTTTTGGGATATGGGATGACAATTACTCGTGATAGAATAAATGAGGGTATTAGATTACCAAAAATTATGATTAAAGATATTTTGATATTGGGATTTAAGTCAGTTATTGTTTATTTGGTTTATTTAGGTGTTCAGGGATATATTTTATATTTCATTTGTTCTCCATTGGGGTTTCCCAATTTTGATTTGGAAGATTTGTTAATGGACTATCCTAATACAATACATTTATTGTTTTCACATAATCCTGTGGATGCATTAGTTTTTGTTGTTTTAGGAGCTATTTTATTTTATATTACTGTATTTTTCATGGAAATCGCATTGGCCAGGCTTGCTGATACGGGAAGTATAATATCTGCTTTTGATTTAGTTGGCATTAAAAGAAATATTGATTTGATTGGTTGGAAGCATTATGCAAAAGACTATACTTTTATTGTTTTAGCTATTGTTCTTTTTTCATCTCTTACCCATATTGTTTTTCCAGTTGATATTTTAAATTATGCATGGGATGTTTTATTATTTTTATTCATGTTTGTAACTCAATATTGGGGTATTGGCACCATTTACTGTAAATTTAAAAGAAAAGAGAAAATCGATAATTCTTAATTCGAAAAATCATATTTTTTCAGCTTGAACTAACTCAACTTGTAGAAGTTGAGGATTCTTACTTCAAGGGCTGTATACTCTAATGGGTATAGGGTAGCGTGCCACCTCATCCCGAGGTTCAGCAGTTTTGGAATGTTAATGTTTTCTTTTTTTAACTAGGTTATAATTAAGATTAAAATATATGTTTTGATAAAGTATAGTTATGGAAATTTTTAATATTATTTGTGAATTATTTATTCCAATCTTAATATTTGGCATATTATTTGTAGTAGGAAAATTAATTTATAAAAAATTAGATGATAGTGAAAGTAGATTGTTAAATCCAAGTGAATATTTTCCCGAACAGGAACTTGAAACATTAAAGCAAGTTTATTATTTAATAATGATGTTAATTTTCTTTAATTTTATAATATATCTCATAGTAATAGAGGGAAAGGATGCACTGCCTATCGCTATTTTACAAATTGTTGTATCACTGTATATTGCTTTAACTTTAGATTATAGCTCTTGGAATAATAGAATATTATTTTTCCTGCTGGTGCCTTATGAATCTATAGTATTTCTCATCTATAATCATTATATTTTAATATGGCCAATTTTTCTAATTCATGTCTTCGTTTATGCATATTTCATTAA
>NZ_JBGULU010000016.1:0-2895 GCF_045116495.1 Methanobrevibacter sp.
CCTATAACTACCGAAAATAATAATAAAGGCAATCAAAAGATATGCAAACGGATTACCAGTTTCATACATAGTAACTGGAGGTTTTTCTGATGGCACGATAGGTACTGGAGGTTCAGTTTCGTTTTTAATGACCTTAACAGTACAGTTATCATAGTTATTTGATAAGTTACTGTCGGTTTCATTGCATGTAACGTTAACTTCATTAGTAATTTTGCCTTCAATGAGAGCTACACACTCAATATATAAAGTGGCAACTTCATCTTTGGTTAAATTACCAATTTCCCATATTCCAGTAGATACATCATATGATCCTTTGGATGCTTTGTAGCCTATGAATTTTACGCTATCAGGCAATACATCATATGCTTCAACATCATGAGCATCACATGGGCCATAATTAACCACAGTTATAATCCATTGGATTTTATCGCCAATATGGTAAATTTCCTTATCAGCATTTTTGATTACAGCTAAATCAACTATTGCAATACCTTCAGTTGTATTGTTTGCTTTATTGTTAGTGCGATTATTTTCAGGAGTTTTAGTAGTAACTTCAACAGGGTTAGTAATGTTTCCTACGCTTAACACTTTAGTTACGATTTGTAGTGTTTCACTTGAACCGCTTGCCAGTTTTCCAATAGTCCATACTTGTGATTTTACGTTGTATGTGCCTTTTGAAGCAATTGCTTTTATTAATTTTAAAGAATTAGGAATGTTTTCTAAAACTTTAACATCAGAAGCAGCACTTGGACCGTGGTTAGTAACCTTAATGGTCCAGGTAAGCACTTCACCAACGTATGCTTTCTTAGCACTTACAAGTTTAATGATTTCCAAATCACATACAGGGTTGACTTCAGTTGTGTTATTTGCTTTGTTGTCAGTCTCATTTTTGTCAGGTGTTGTACTGTTGACTATTACAACGTTTGTAAGGTTACCTTCTTTAACGACTTGAGTAATCAATACTAAATATACTGAAGCATCTTTTTCTAAATCTCCAATAGTCCAGACATTATTTGCATAACTTCCAACAGATGGAGTTACTTTAATAACTTCAAGACCATTAGGCAATTTTTCAGTCACTTTTACATCTTTTGCAGTGTTTGGACCTTTGTTTACAACTCTAACTGTCCATTCAACAAAGTCAGTAATGTTTACACTGGATGCGTTGACAAGTTTAGTAATTTCTAAATCGCAAACTGGAACTACATCAGTAGTATTGTTAGCAATATTGTTGCTTGTGTCATTGTCAGGACTGGTACTGTTTACAGATGCAATGTTTACAATGTTACCTAATTTTGTAACTTGAGTGATTAAAACCAGGGATGCAGTAGCATCTTTACCCATAGTTCCAATATTCCAAATTCCATTGCTGTATGTACCAGCAGACGGAGTTGAACTAATTAAGTTAAGTCCGCTAGGCAAAGTATCATTTACAATAACGTCATATGCAACACTAGGACCTTTGTTGGTTACAACAATTGTCCATTCAACCAAATCACCTTCATATACTTCAGAAGCATTGACCAGCTTGGTTATTTCAAGATCACAAACTGGATTTGCAACAGTAGTGTTGTTTGCTTCATTGTTTGTTTTATTTGGCTCGTAAGTACTTGTGTTAACAACCACAACATTTGTAATGTTACCTTCAGTAACAATTTGAGTAACTAAAATAAGGGAAACCAGATTATTTGCAGCCAGGCTGCCAATCTCCCAAACCCTAGTATCCTTATTGAAACTACCTGCACTTGGATTTGCGCTTAAAATTAAAGCCCCTTCAGGTAGGGTGTCAATAACCTTAACATCCCGTGCAGTGGAAGGACCCACATTAATAACGCTAATAGTCCACTCAACGCTATCTCCAACGTCGATAGATGAAGCATTAACTGTTTTATTAATGATTAGATCACAAATTGGGTCTGCAACAGAAGAGTTACTTGCATTATTATTTGTATAATCAGATTCATTGGTAGGAGTGTTAACAGATACGATATTATCGAATTGACCCTCAGCCAGAAGCTTGGTAACTAAAATAAGGGATACTGACTTGTTAGGGCCTAAGTCGCCAATATTCCAAATTAGTTTATTTCCATCAACTGTACAGTTTGCAGGAATTGTATACTCAATATTATTAGGTAAATAATCAGTCACAATAACATTTTCAGCTGTATTAGGACCATTATTCTTAACAATAATATTCCATTCAACCATATCATTAACGAATACTTCAGAAGCATTTACAAGTTTAGAGATTTCTAAATCACAAACTGGTTTTACATCAGTAGTATTATTACCAGTTTTGTTTTCCGTTTGATTAGAGGATGCATTGACTTTATTGATTAAGGTACCATTCACTAAGGTCTTAAATGTGATAGTGAAGTTGACACTTTCGTTAGGTGTCAATACACCATTATAATCGAAAACATTGCCGGATTTAGTCCAGAATTCTTCATTAGTATGTTTAATATATCTTAACTCGTTATCATCATAGATTTCAGTAACTTTAATATTAGTCAAATTACAGTCACCAGTGTTAGTAACAACAATAATAAATTCAGTGTTGTTACCACGGAGAACAGTTTTATTCAATGAGATTTTTTCAACAGACATGTTAGGTTTGTAAACTGTAGTAGTGTTGTTTCCTGTTTTATTGGTTCCATTAGATGATACGTTAACTTGGTTTAATAAAGTACCATTCACTAAAGCAGTAAATACAACAGTGAAATTAGCACTCTCACCAACAGTCAAATTACCATCATAATCGAAAACAAAGTCACCAGATTTAGACCATCTACCAGTAGAATCAACAATACTTTCATATCTCAATTCATCTGGGTTGAAAATCTCAGTAACTTTAACATCAGTTAAATTACAGTCACCAGTGTTAGTAACAACAAT
>NZ_JBGULU010000017.1:0-3696 GCF_045116495.1 Methanobrevibacter sp.
TGCAAGAGATTCTTTGTAGAATAATAAAATGGTTTTTAACATTTTGTACTGTTTATCAGGAGCACAGTATGTATCTACATCATCAAATGCATTTTGTTGCAAGAAGTCTTCTCTTAACATACGGGTAGTTTCTAAAGTAGCTTGGTCAGTTTCAGGTAATGCGTCAGGACCAACTAATTGTACAATTTCTTGTAACTCTGATTCTTTTTGTAATAAACTCATAGCTTGGTCACGAGTTGCTCTCCAGTCTGTTGCTACGTTTTCAGCCCACCAGCCTTCAATACTGTCTACGTATAATGAATAACTTTGTAACCAGTCGATTGAAGGGAAGTGACGTTTATCCGCAAGGGATGCATCTAACGCCCAGAACACTTTACAAATACGTAATGTGTTTTGTGTAACAGGTTCTGACAAGTCCCCACCAGGAGGAGATACAGCACCAACTACAGAAATAGATGCGATGTGTGGTTCTGAACCAATAGTTTCTACTCTTCCTGCTCTTTCGTAGAATTGAGCTAATCTGGATGCTAAGTATGCAGGGTAACCTTCTTCCCCAGGCATTTCTTCTAATCTTCCGGAAATCTCCCTCATAGCTTCTGCCCATCTTGAGGTTGAGTCTGCCATAAGTGCTACATCGTAACCTTGGTCACGGTAGTATTCAGCAATAGTAATTCCGGTGTATACACATGCTTCACGAGCTGCTACCGGCATGTTGGAAGTGTTTGCAATAAGAACAGTTCTGTCCATCAATGGGTTTCCGGTTTTTGGGTCGTCAAGGAATGGGAATTCAGTAAGTACTTCTGTCATTTCGTTACCACGTTCTCCACATCCGATATATACAACGATGTCTGCATCTGCCCATTTAGCCAATTGTTGTTGTGTAACAGTTTTACCTGATCCGAATGGTCCAGGAATAGCTGCTGCCCCACCTTTAGCTACAGAGAAGAAAGTGTCTTGTGCTCTTTGACCAGTTACTAAAGGTACATCAGGGTCTAATTTTCTTACATATGGACGGCTTCTTTTTACAGGCCATTTTTGGAGCATTTGTATTTTTTGTCCGCCAACTTCAGCGATGTCTTCTAAAACTGTGTATTCGCCTTCAGCTGCAATTTCAGTTACTTCACCTTCAACGGAAGGAGGAACCATAATTTTGTGTAAAACAGCTGTGGTTTCCTGTACTTCACCAAGTACGTCTCCAGCTTGTAAAACATCTCCAACTTTTGCTACAGGTTTGAAAGCCCATTTTTTCTCTTTGTTGATGGAATCTACATCAATACCTCTTGCAATGAAGTCACCAGATTCTTCTCTGATGATTCTTAAAGGTCTTTGAATACCATCGTAAATGGAACTCATAATACCTGGACCAAGTTCTACAGACAATGCTCCACCAGTACATT
Source organism: Methanobrevibacter sp. (assembly GCF_045116495.1). Taxonomy (GTDB): domain Archaea; phylum Methanobacteriota; class Methanobacteria; order Methanobacteriales; family Methanobacteriaceae; genus Methanocatella. Next base: position 1,398 of record NZ_JBGULU010000017.1, read on the forward strand.
CAACTACTTCACCCGGTTGGATACCGGCTGTTTCTTCATATACTTGGATAGTTGCGGTGTCACCTTCAAGCTCAATGATTTCTCCAATAAGCTTTTCATCACCTACCCTAACCATCTCAAGCATCTGAGCCCCTCTCATACCATCTGCGACAATAACAGGCCCAGCAATCTTAATAATATTTCCTTCAATAATCATTTAACCATCTCTACCCCGATAACTCGTTTAATAAGGTCATTTATTTGATCAGATGATCCTTCAGAGGACCCATCTTTATCTGGTATTTCAATTATCATAGGTAAAACATCAGAACCGATAGTTCTGTTTATGTGTTCTCTAATTTCATTTGCCATCAATTGTGTGATAATAATAATTGAAATTTCGTCTTCTAAAAATTTATCAAAAGCTGCAATTGCTTCTTCAGGAGTATTAACTACTTCTGCTTTTTTGACACCACCTAATCTAAATCCTGAAACGGTGTCAATATCACCAATAATTGCTACTGAACTCATATTAACATCTCCATGATTTTAGAATTAGGGAAGTCTGCTTCTCTTTTAGCCCTTGCAATAATTTTTAAATTTTTAATTTCGTTTTCTTTTTGACTTAAATAACCAATAATTGGACCAATACCTAATGGTTTTTTAGATGCTAAAGATTTTGAATATTCAGAAGTGTAAGTATCTAATGCTTTTTCGAATACGGCAACTGAACCGGTTTCATTGTAAACCGGCATTGCATCAGTCAATGCATCAGCATATTTTGTTCCTTCCAATCCGGATATTACATTAGTAACATCAGGAGATTCCATTAAATCTTTAAGTTTCCATTCACGTAATTGGTATCCTTCTTCTAATATATAAGGAGAGATTGCATCATAATCAAGGCCATCTTCTTTTGCCCTTATAATTAGTTTAAGATTAGCTACATCAACTTGAGTTCCAACATAAGAATATAATATTTGTTTATTTTCATCAGATGGAACATCTGTAGAACGTAATAATTTGCCCAAATAATATTTATCTAAAGCAGATTCTAATGGAAGAATCATTCTAGTTTCTTCATATTTTGGAAGAGCATCTTCTAAAGCTGCAGCATATTCAGTGCCATCTAAACTTGTGACAATGTCAGTTACATTATCAGCATCGGCTAAAGATTCTAAATCACTGTATAATGATCCGCTAGGAATTAACAAATCTTTTGTTTCGTCAGCAGAAAGGCCAACTTCTTTAGCGGTTAAAAGACTTTTAATATTGTCTATGTCTGCTTTTTTAGACATTACAACAAATGGGTCTTTAATATCTTCAGGAGCTAATCTTGCAATAAAGTCATAAGTATTTGCACGTTCAACATCCAATGCTTTATCAAGAGGATACTCGTCTAAAACATCAGCATATTCAGGAATGCCTCTGAGATAATTTTCAACTTCTTCAATATTGTTGGTTTCAACAATTTCAGAAATTTGTTTCTCATCAAATAATCTTCCTTTTCTAGCTCTTACTCTTGAACTTGGGTTAAGATAAGGATAAATGTCCAAAATTGGTCTAGATGTAATGATTACAACTACTGCACCTACAACAAGTATTGCTAGGATACAGAATACAAGAAATGTTTCTTGTGAAAGTCCTACAGCACTCATTAAGGTAGCAATTTCATCTGCCATATATTTATCCTCCTAATTATTTAAATAAAACTTCAGCAACTTCACTACGTAAGATACTTTTATATCTTTCTAATCTAGCTTCAATAGTATTGTTAACTTCTATATCTCCATTACTAGTTTTTAAGATAGCCCCACCAATGGTTTTGATAGGTTCGCCTAATGTGAATTTAATGCCATCTATCTCAAAACTGTCGCTTGAAGATAAATCTTGTTTGAACTGATTTGTATCGGCTTCGTTTAAATGGATAATTAAATCATTAGTACCAATTTCATTAGCAGCTTCTTGAATCATTTTTGCTAAAGAATCTTTATATTCTTCATCACCATCAGCTGCTTTTGCTTTTAATTCTCCAGTTGCTTGATTGAAAGCCGCTTCGATTACTTCTTCTTTAGCGCCTAATTTTGCTCTACGAGCATTCATCTTAGCTTCAGAGATAATTTGCTGATATCTCATATCAGATTGTTTTTTACCATTTTCTAAAATTTTAAGTTTTTCTGCTTCTGCAGTTTTTTCAGCTTTTGCGGTAATTTCTGAAACATTTGCGTTTGCATCTTGAATGATTACATCAGCTTTCTCTTGGGCTTCAGACATAATGCTTGAAACAATTTTATCTGTGCCTGAGCTCATATAAATTGCC
>NZ_JBGULU010000018.1:0-3348 GCF_045116495.1 Methanobrevibacter sp.
GAATGTTGCACTTTCTTCAAGACCCTGATATATGGCAGTGACTGTGTTTTCACCCGCTTTAATATCGCTGGACTGAATAGTGTAGACAACTTGGCCATTGTCAACAGTCTCTGTAGCAACGGTTTTTCCGTTTACTCTAATTTCAATAGTGCCTGTAGCATCGGTTGTTATGGTTACAGTGTTGGTTGATGGCAACCAGAAATCTGTCTTTTCAACGCTTAAGCTAATGTCAACATTAACAGGACCATTTTCAGAAACAACATTACCTGATCCGGTTCCTAAATTGACAGCTGCATCACCTTTACCGCTGGCACTTACAAGATAATTGTCATGTATTTCATTATTTTTTGTACTTCCCAATTCAATTGCATAGTTTTCAGTTGTGATAACCCGGTTACCTGTAATTTCATTATCGCCACTTGCAGTTATAGTGCCATCAGAAATATTGTTATTGGCTATAAGAGTTCTTGCTCCTGGAGAAACAATTCCACAACCGCCAATGAAGGTATTTCCTCTTATTATACCGTCATTTCCAAAGCTTTGTATTCCTGCACCACCATAAACAACAGTGTTGTTTTCAAATATGTTATGGCCGTTTCCTTGACTAGCGAACAAATAACATATTCCCAAAGCTGTTTCTGGACCTGCAACATAACAATTAGTAAAGTTATTATGGTCATTTAATGTTATTTGACCTTTATTAATCGCTTGAATCAATTGTGGCAAGAACCATCCTTCAGGCAGGGTTTCAAGGTTATATACGTTTAAGTAAATTAAGTTTCCAACATTTCCTCTTCCTATAATGGATGAGTTATCAACACTAATATAACTTGCATTGGTCAATACAAAGTTGGAGTGACCTCCATTATCTTCAGTCAAGAAGTAAGAGTTTGTAACTTTAATGTGTGATGATCCTCCTCTGAATGCAACAACACCGACACCAGAACCGAGGTCTTTGCCCCTTGCAACGGAAGTCATGTTATCGATGTTTAAATTATGTGCACCATAGAACCATAATTGGGTATTGTAGAATGAAAGATCACTTATATTACTTCCGGAACCATTATAGCTAACAGTGAAACGGTTTGAGGAGGTTGCATCCAAATCAATGTAAACATCCTTAGTAGTGGAAATAATGTTTACCGGTTTGTTGATTTCCATTGCGTAGGAGTTGCTGGATGTACTTATGAATTGACCCTGGAAGTCTAAAGTAGCTCCTGCAGGAATTTCATCACGTAATACACCTCTATAGAAGTAATCTGAGAATGTTTCAGCAGTTACCACACCATAGAAAGTTTCAGGTTCTTCTTTTGCACCATGATTATCTTCCACTACTGTATTGCCGCTAGCATCTTGGATATATACTGTATCATCACCTTCACCTGTGGATGAAACCAAATAGTTGCCGGAGATTGTAGTGTCCTGTGCTTTCAATAAATAGATTGTATATTGACCTTCAGTTTCGATTGTATTTCCTCTAATGTCATAATTATGGTCTTCATTCAATGCTTGAGCATAGCTTATACCATAAAGGTTCATGCCCTCTTCAAAACTGCCTGTAACGGATCTGGTTGTAATGGTATTGTCATATACACGGGCAACATTGTCCTGCAATTCAATACCTGATACCAATCCCCAACTGTGATCAGTTGGAAGGCCTGTTACATCAATATTATTGTTCTTAACTGTAATTTCAGTTCCACCATAGTAGTTTTGTGAGTATATTCCTAATGCCGGACCTCCACAATTTGCATATAAAGTATTTCCATCAATTACAACACCTTCATAAGGACCGGTTAATTGAATCGGATATGAAGTTCCTGCATCAACAGAGCCACCAGTGGTTTCAACACTGATTTCATTGCCTTGTACTAAAACATTGTCTGAATAATACATGTCCAAAACGTTCAAGTAATTTGCATCGCCTTCAATAGTGATGAAATCTTCTTCACGGAATTTGTTGTTAACAACATTAACATCTTGGCAGTATTCCATCATTACACAGTCAAGTGTTGGATAACCGCCGTTGCGGTCAACCACATTTGCAATGAAAGTGTTGTTGATAATATCTAAATTGGTAACCTCTTTTAATCCAGTGTTCAATACCAAATCGGTAGCAAGACCAGGATCTCCTTTAGAGTAATCTACATCAAGAATTGGTAAATTTGCTGTGATAGTATTTCCCTGAACCAAGACCTCCTCACAAGTTTCCATTCTCATCGCATATTCATAATAATCCGCCAGACTTGAACCTGTGAAAGTAATGTTTGAGTTTAAAAGCTGGAAGTTATTTGCATCAGTAACATAAATACCAAAAGCATCACCATCAGGAGCTGGAGCGTAATTAATGGTTAATCCGTCAAGGATATTGTCATCACCAGTTACATAAACGATTGCTCCAGGACTCATTCCATTATCCTCATCTTCAAGATATTGTGAAGAAGTAAGGGTCAATCCGCTAATTTGGACATTACCTTCTAGAATAATACCCATGTCAACAAATTCAGCATCGCTTGCATCTACAACACATCCGTCATCAAAAAATATGAATCTAGGAAAATCATCAGAAGTAAATGTTCCTACCATCTTATAAGTTCCAGTCATAATTCTATCATTGAATCCGTGTTCGTTGTAATAGTTATAATCAAGGATTTCATAATCGTCACCAAGCACATCCTTATCATTTGATGCACCAAGTTTTTCCTTTGTATTCTCTACGCTTTTTACATCCGTACCAACAGCATTATTGTCTTGGCCAGTTACATCTACAGATGAACTATCCGAAGAATTAATAACACCACCCGTATCTTTTTCATCTATTGCCGGAGATGTAATTTTATAGTATCCGGTATCACTAGCAACCGTTAAATCATTAACAGTCACATTTTCTGCCGCATTTACGGCTCCAAAAGTTAAAATAGCCAGTAATATTATACTAACTATCGTAAATTTATTTAATTGCAAAATTAAATCACCTTAATCAATTTACAAACTATTCAAAAAATATTGAATAATGTTATTATTTATTTGATTAAGTTGTATTTAAAAGTTTTCAAATATATTTAATTTTTTAAAAAAAGTTAAGAGAATTAATAATAATAATTCTCTATTTAATAGTTATTTTTACAGATTTGGTTTTTTCCAAGTAAGTGTTATCACCTGCAAAGTTAATTTTAGCAGAATAGGTCCCTTTCTTGGTTATTTTAATATTGAAAGTAGCTTTACCGTTATTGTTGGTATTAGCAGAATATGTTTTGCCACCAATTGTTAAAGTTACCTTTTTAGGACTTAAATGTGCTTTGCCGTCATGTGATGATCCGACAATTGTGGATAATGAAACAGCATATT
>NZ_JBGULU010000019.1:0-29304 GCF_045116495.1 Methanobrevibacter sp.
AAAGTAACAACTATGGGCGAACTTAAAGAAGAATTAAATATTAAATAGGACTTGATCTTAATGAAAAAAACTTATGAAATTGCAGGGCAAGTCATGGGATTTTTTGATGCATTTAAAGGTTCAAGACCTGCAATCGATAATGATAAAATACTAATTGTCAGAGGAAGATCTAGAAAAGTCATACCGCTCGATGATTTTGATGCAAAACTTACTGAAATCGGTGAAATCTTAGGCGGAACTGAATTAGAATCAGATTCTGACAAGTTGGAAGATATTTTAAAAGCCGGAGACAAAAATATACAAGAAAGTGAAATTACTACAAACTCTGTTGACACAAAGGGATTTTTAAAAGTAAAAGAAGACTTGGAATCAATGGGTCTTGTAGTTGAGTACAAAGTATTTAAACTTCCAAGCTTTGATGTTATAATAGCAATTTGGGAAGATAAAAACGAGATTCCACCACTCTATGTGGAAGTTACCGTTTCCGAAGATAAAGGTTAAATATGACATCAATAACTAAAGAAGATATTCTCCAAATATTAACTGCAACTGACAGTGAAATAATCCGTTTCATGTTAGAGACAGCGAAATATAGGGAGAATAACCTTATTACTTTTTCTAAAAATGTTTTTATACCATTGACTGAAATCTGCAGAAATGACTGCGGATACTGTAATTTTAAAAAGAATCCTGATGATCCTCAGGCAATTATTCTTAAAACCAAAGAGGAAATATTAGGAGATTTAAAAGAAGCAGAAAAGCATGGATGTACCGAAGCATTATTTACTTTTGGTGAAGATGCAGATGAAGAAGAAATCGTCCGCATGAAACTAAAAGAATATGGATATGACAATATGATTGACTATACTGTTGACATATGTCAAATGACTCTAGATGAAACCAGTTTGCTTCCCCACACCAACGGCGGAAATTTTGCATATAATGATTTGAAGCGTTTAAAGGAAGTCAATGCATCAATGGGATTAATGCTTGAAAGTTCATCGAAAAGGTTAATGGAATTACCTGCACACAATAAGAGTCCCGGCAAGAATCCTGAATTAAGAATCGAAACTATTGAAAATGCAGGAAAACTTAAAATTCCATACACAACCGGAATATTGATTGGAATTGGAGAGACTAAAGAAGAGATTGCTGATTCTCTTTTAACCATAAAAGACATTTATGATAAATATGGACATATCCAAGAAGTTATTATTCAAAATTTTACCCCAATTCCGGGAATTGAAATGGAAGATTGGGATGAACCTAGCTTTTTAGATATGATTAGAACAGTAATAGCTGGAACTTTACTGTTTAAAGACACTGACGTCAGCATTCAGGTGCCACCTAACTTAAATAATGATACTGCCCAAATATTTTTATTATGTGGCGCTGATGACTGGGGAGGCGTTTCACCAGTAAGTCCAGATTATGTAAACATTACTTCTCCATGGCCAGGAATTGATGAGCTTGAAAAATTAACTGAAGATGCCGGATTTAAATTAATCGAAAGATTATGTGTTTATGAAAAATACATTAACAGCGAATGGCTAAATGACACACTTTTAGATAGAATATCTAAAACACTCGAGCATCAATAACCACATGATGTACGCCAGGAGAATATTTTTTTATTTTATTTATTTTTAAAAGTTCAACTTCCCTGTCGCCAGCTTGAGAAATGATTCTCTCAATTGGCCTTGATTCTATTAGTTTTTCGGGAACTGTTTCATGATAATGCAATATTCCTCCCTCATTTAGACTGTTGATAGCCACTTTTAGGTAATGATGAGTGGTCTTTACATATCCCATCAATATACGGTCTGCCTTTAATTTTGGTGTCTCAATAATGCAGTCGCCTAAAATCGGAGTTATATTATTCAACTTATTTAATCTGATATTTTCACATAGGTAATAGTGGGAATTAGGATTGATTTCTATTGCATAAACATGTTTAGCATTTGAATGAACCCCTATTGGAATTGAAAAATAACCTATTCCTGCAAACATGTCAATGACTGTTTCTCCATCTTCAACTAATTTAGCTATTCTTAGGCGTTCATTATTATTTCCTTTTGACCACATAACTTTGGCCAGATCCAGTTTGAATAAACATCCATTTTCTTTATGCACTGTTTCAGTTTCATTACCATAAAGAATAGTATAAACTGGCTCCCTTTTTGTTCCCTGAATATGGTCTATCTTCATTACAGTTTTAACATTGTGTTTTTTAGATAAACTTTCAAAGTCATCATCTGAATAATTTTTATCAATTATCAAAATATCTCCAATTTTTTTATATTTCATTAACACACCTAAATAAGAAAAGTTTATATATACAAATAGATAATATTAATATTGTTAGTTTATACTAATAATTGATTCTGATTTTAAATAAAATTAACAACATTAAATTTGATTTTAATATATTACCTTAAGTAGTTGAAATTAGATATTTTATACTCTTATATGAGGTGAATTTAAATGGATGATAAGATATTAGAAGGTACAACAACCGTTGGAATTACTTGTAAAGATGGAGTTGTATTTGCAAGCGAAAGAAGAGCTAGTATGGGAAACTTAGTAGCTCACAAAGTCGCAGAAAAAATATTTAAAATTGACGATCATATTGTAACAACCATAGCTGGTTCTGTTGGAGATGCACAAAGCTTAATGAAAGTTATTGAAGCTGAAGTTTCATTATACCAAATGAGAAATAATGATGAAATCAGCGTTAAGGCAGCTGCATCACTAACAGCAAACATCTTACGTTCCGGACCAATGTATGTTCAAACTTTACTTGGTGGAATGGATGGAGACAAACCATCTCTTTACTCTTTAGACCCTGCAGGAGGTATGATTAAAGACACATACATTTCCACAGGTTCAGGTTCAATCGTTGCATACGGTGTTCTTGAAGACAGATTTAGAGATGACTTGACAACTGACGAAGGAATTGAAATAGCCATAAGAGCTATCAGAGCTGCTGCTGAACGTGACACATATTCCGGAAATGGATACTTAGTTGCTAAAGTGGATAAAGACGGCTTTGAAATGTTAGATATTGAAAAAATTAATGATATTTTGGATAAGATATAAAGCAAAAGACTAATTTTTCATAACTAACTATTTTTTTATATAATATTGTGTAGATAGTTTATGGAATTCATCTGATTATAGCTTAAAGCTTTTCATAAACTATAATAATACACAAAACTATTTTTGAAGGGATTATATGACTTCAGATATTTTAGAAAATATTAAAAAAGAAATTTTGCAAAAACTACCCGATGAAATCCAGGTTTCAAAAGTGGAATTTGAAGGACCTGAAGTAGTAGTTTATACCAAAAATCCAGAAATTATAACAGAAAACGGTGACTTAATTAGATCACTTGCAAAAGAACTTAGAAAAAGAATTATTATAAGATCTGATAAAAGTGCTTTACTCGAACCTGAAGATACTATCAATAAAGTTCATGAAATAGTTCCTGATGGTGCTGAAATTACCGATATCTACTTTGATACTGTTACTGGAGAAGTAGTTATTACTGCTAAAAAACCAGGACTCGTTATTGGTAAATATGGAGTAACCTCCAGAAATATTGTTAAAAATACTGGATGGGCACCTAAAATCTTAAGAACCCCTCCAATTAGTTCTGATATTATTGGAAAAATAAGAACTATTCAAAAGAATAGTAGTAAAGACAGAAAAAAATTACTGCAACGTCTAGGACGTCAAATTCACCAAGGAAGTAAATATCCTAATGATTGGGCAAGGGTTACTTCAATGGGAGGATTTAAAGAAGTCGGACGTTCATCAATGCTTTTACAAACACCGAACAGTCGTGTCTTATTGGATTGTGGTGTTAATGTTGCTGCATCAGATAATAAGAATGCATTCCCTTATTTGAATGCGCCTGAATTTTCAATTGAAGAATTGGATGCAGTTATTATTTCTCACGCTCACTTAGATCATTGTGGATTTGTACCATATCTTTTCCATTACGGATATGATGGACCTGTTTATTGTACAACTCCTACTAGAGATTTAACAACCCTTTTACAATTCGACCATTTGGATATTGCCCACAGAGAAGGCAATCCTTTACCATTCACATCAAAAAATGTAAAACACCAAATTAAAAATACAATTACTCTCGATTACGGAGAAGTTACTGACATTTCTCCAGACATTAGATTAACCTTACATAATGCAGGACACATCTTAGGTTCAGCAATTTCCCATATGCACATTGGAGACGGAGCTCATAACTTAGTGTATACCGGAGACTTCAAATATGAACCATCAAGATTACTTGAACCTGCAACCATCAGATTCCCACGTGCCGAAACTGTAATTATGGAAAGTACATACGGTGGACGGGAAGACGTGCAGCCATCCAGGAACAATGCTGAAAAAGAAATGATGAAAACCATCTACAAAACACTTAAACGTGGAGGAAAAGTTTTAGTTCCTGTATTTGCAGTTGGAAGGGCACAAGAACTTATGGTCGTGTTGGAAGAATACATGAGACATGGTTTAATTGAAGAAGTGCCTATCTACATTGATGGAATGATTTGGGAAGCAACTGCAATTCACACTGCAAGACCTGAATACTTAAGTAAAGACTTAAGAGACCAAATATTCCATATGGGAAGAAATCCATTTGTTTCAGAAATGTTTAAAAAAGTTCAGAATTTCGAACAAAGAAAAGAAATTGTTGAAAGCAGAGAACCTGCAATCATCTTATCCACTTCAGGTATGTTAACTGGAGGAAATTCAGTGGAATACTTCAAATGGTTATGTGAAGACGAAAGAAACACATTAATATTTGTAGGATACCAATCTGAAGGTTCAATGGGTAGAAGAGTACAAAAAGGATGGAAAGAAATCCCTCTTGAAGATGATGACGGAAGAACTAGGCAATTCTGTGTTAAAATGCAAATTAAAACAATTAATGGATTCAGTGGTCACTCCAACAGAAGACAGCTTATGGAATACGTGAAAAGACTTAATCCTAGACCTGAAAAAGTCATTACCTGTCACGGAGATCCATACAAAACTGTGGACCTTGCATCTTCAATACATAGAAGTTACAAAATTGAAACAAAAACTCCAATCAATCTAGATTGTGTAAGAATTCATTAATAATATATAGTAATTACAACATAGTATTACTATGATATATAATGTTGTATTATATGCAACATTAATTTATTTTATTTAATTAAACAATAGGTGTTAAAATGGTTACTTATTCAGAATCTGGTGTTGATATAGACCTTGAAGCTGTTACAGTTTCAAAATTAGCTGATAAACTTAAATCAACATTATCATGTAGAGATATTATTACAGATAGCGGCCATTATGCTGCTTTAGTTAAATTAGGAGATAAAGCAATTGCAATGAGTACTGATGGTGTCGGAAGTAAAATATTAATTGCAGAAATGATGAACAAATACGATACTGTAGGAATAGATTGCATTGCAATGGTTGTAAATGACATTTTATGTGTTGGTGCAGAACCAATAGCATTAGTGGATTATCTTGCTGTTGAAAAACCTGACCCTGAAAGAGCTTCTGAAATTGCAGAAGGTCTTGTTAAAGGTGCTGAAGAATCTAAAATCGCAATTATTGGAGGCGAAACTGCTTCACTTCCTGGAATTATCAAAGATTTCGACCTTGCAGGTACAGGTATTGGATTTGTAGATATTGACAAAATCATTACAGGCGAAAACATTCAGCCTGGAAATGTTTTAATCGGAATCAACAGTAACGGTATACATTCTAACGGATACAGTTTAGCTAGAAAAGCATTGTTTGACGATGCCGGATTTGGTGTAGATGATAAAATGCCAAATGGAGACACTACCATTGGCGAAGAATTAATAAGGCCAACTGAACTTTACGTTAAACCTATTGTAGCATTATTTGAAAAAGAATATAATATTAATGGACTTGCCCATATCACTGGAGGCGGATTCACTAACCTCAGACGTTTGAAAAAAGGTGTGGGATATGAAATTACCGACCTTCCAGAAGTTCCAGAAATATTCAAACTGATTTATGAACAAAACGTTGACATCAAGGAGATGTACAGGGTTTTCAATATGGGTATCGGTTTCGTTGTTATTTGCGACGATACAGAAGCAGATAAAATTATGGATACTTTGAACGAATACTGTGATTGTCAAATAATCGGTAAAGTAACTGATGATGAAAAAATTACCGTTAATGCATTTGAAGGATCCACTATTGAGTACTGATTTAATTAACTAATAAGGAGTGATAAAATGAAAATAATGAAAGATAAAGAAATAGCTCTTGTAAAAGAAATATTAAAGAAATTAGGAGCTAGTGAAGAAGACCAAGAATTAGTAGCAGAAGCTACTATTGATGCAGATTTAAAAGGATTTACTTCTCATGGACTTGGCAGATTCCCACAATACCTCATTAGTATTAAAGCAGGCACAATAAACTTAAATGACAACATTACTATTGAAAAAGAAACTCCGGCTATGGCATTAATTAACGGTAACAGCGGATTTGGACAAGCAGTATCCTATAAAGCAATGCAAATTGCAATCAAAAAAGCTAAAGAAATGGGTATTGCATGTGTAGGAGTTCATAATACAAACCACTTCGGAGTTACTGGATTTTATTCTGATTTAGCATTAAGGGAAAACTGTATCGGACTTGTTCTTGCAAATACTGACCCTGCTATTGCACCATTAGGAGGCAGTGAAGCATTAATTGGAACAAATCCTCTTGCATTAGGTATTCCATCTGAAACCTATATTACTGTAGATATGGCAACTTCAGTTACTGCCCGTGGAAAAATCATTGAATCAAAAAGAAAAGGTTTAGATTTACCTGACGGATGGGCATTGGATGAGAACGGAAATCCTACAAATGACCCTGATGAAGCACTGAAAGGTTCCATCTTACCATTTGGTGGATTTAAAGGATATGCTATTGCAGCATTGATTGAAATTTTAACAGGACCATTAGTACAGGCAGGATATGGTCATGGAGTAACTGGTACTGCTTCACCTGATAAAGACTGTACCAAAGGGGATTTGTATGTTGTAATTGATCCGTCCAAATTTGGAGATTTTGATGAATTTGTAGAACATACCGAAGACTTTGTTAGTCAAATTAGAGCTACCGGTGAAAATGTTGCAATTCCAGGTGATTTAGAAGTTAAAAGAATCGCTGAAGCGGAAGCTAATGGAATTCCAATTGACGAAAAATTATATGCTCAATTAAAAGAAATCTGTGACAATTTAGATATTGACATAGATTCTTACATGGAAGAATAATATTATTCTTCAAACCTTCTTTTTTTATTTTAACTCAAGAAAAAAATCTTTAAATACTCCAATCTTTTAAAATATAAATTAGTATTTTTAAAATTGATTTAAGGTTGGAAATATGAAATTAACAAAATTTTTTATAATCGGAATAATCTTATTTATTTTTATAAATATGGCTGTCATATCCGCAAATGAAAATGTGACAGACGATATCTCAGAAATAGACACGCAGGAAACAGTTAACCTTGACAATGATGATTCTTCACTGAAAACAGATGACGAATCCTATTTAAAAACAGATGATTCTACAACTGAAGCTGAAATCATTCCCGTCAATCTAGTAGCGGGATATGGAAAAGGTAATTTTTCATTCAAACTTGTTGATAAAAATACCAATCAAGCATTAGAAGGTAAAAAATTATCTTACACAATATATAGCAGAATTAATTCAGCAGGATCAATAATTACAGATGCAAATGGTATAGCTACATTAGACAATTCAAAATTAAAAATCTATTCAGACACAGATAACAATACCAATAATTATAATCTTATCCCAACTCCAATCACTATTGGAAAACAATTATTCAGTATAAAATGTGTTGATGAAGGAATATCTGCAGCAGAATTTACAGGCAATTTAACAATTAAACCAAATGTTAATCTGGAAATAATTACTCCAGATACTTTTTACTACAACAGCGGAAACCTTGCAACTGTAAAAATTACTGATTACAACGGTAAAGCTGTTTCTAATGCAATTCTACTTGTTGAAATATACACAGGTAACAAATCAAACGACTATCTTTACCAGTCAGACGATAATGGAATTGTTGTCATTAATGAAAATGTTGCAGTAGGCTCATATGAACTTGTTGTAATGATGGCGGAAACAAGCTATGGTGACATATCAGCATCAAAAAATTTCACTGTTAAAAAAGCAAATGCTAAAATTACTGCAAATAAGGTCACCGCATATTACAAAAGTGGAAAATACCTTACCGTTAAAATAACAAATTCCAATAATAATCTGCCGGTCTATAATGCCAATGTTAATGTTAAAATGACCGGTTCCGGCAATAAAATATATACTGCCAGTGGTCAAACCTTATTGGACGGCACATTGAAAATTTCACTGGATAATCTTGCAACCGGAACTTACAACGTGGTAATTTCAAATGAAAACAATAAAAACATCTATGCAAAGCAGATTACTACAAAAATCGTGATTAAAAAGATAAATGCAAAAGCTACAGCACCTAAACTTACAGCAAAATATAAAAAATCAAAAACTTTCAAAATAACCGTTAAAGCAAATAATAAACCTCTAAAAAAGGTTAAACTTAAATTAAAAGTGGGATCCAAATCTTACACACTTACAACCAATTCCAAAGGAGTTGCCAGTTTTAATACAAAAAAATTATCTGTTGGAAAATATGCGGTTTCAGTAACTTCAAAAGATTCCAGATACTCTTTTAGTGCAAAATCAAGCATTGTGATTAAAAAATAACAATCACATGCTCATTTTAATCCTATAAGGTTTTCATAACCTTTCTTCTTTTTTTATAAAAATCAATGCTAAAAAATTTTCATTATGAAAATAAAATTTATTAATAATAAAGTTCAGATGAATAAAAATAGAACAAAACTATATATGTAAAAAAATACTTAAAGTAGTATACTAGAAAATTTAACTATTTTTTTGAAAAATTTTCTTTTAAAAAGGAGGATAAAAAGTTATGAAACTTAAAAACTCTTATATCTTATTGATAGCAATGTCAATATTTCTATTGATAAGTATCGGGTCTGTTTGTGCAAGTGACTCCGCAATGGATGCTGACATACTTGCAGACGGAAATGATGCAGGTAGTGATGTTTTAACAGCTGCACCAATCAAGACAAGTGTAGAATCAAAAAATGTCATTGTATCTGAAAAAGACCCTAAGGAAATTCCAGTAACAGTGAAAGATAATGAATCTCAAGCTATTAGTATTGTAAAAGGAGATTTGAATGTTACTGAAGGCAATAAAACTATGAACATAGATTATGGAAATTCAATAATTACTATTAAAGATACATTAAAAGCTGGAAACCATAGTTTAATTATTAATTATTTAGGAAATGCAAATTACACTAAATCTTCAACAAACATCATTTTATCAATTGTTGGAGAAAAAACTCTAGAAGTAGCTGATTCAATTACTGTAAATGGTACCAAGAAGACAATCATTCCTATAAAACTCACAGATGCTGTAAATTATTATGATATTGATAAAGATAATTTACAATTGATTGCATCTTATAAAAACGGAAATGATACCATTAACAAAACCATCAGCGCATTTGACTTTAAAGATGGAAAAATACTCTTCGACTACAATTTAGATGTAGCCGCATGTACTCTAACTATTAAATACATCGACGGCAATAAGACTTTAACTAAAAATGTGGCTTTGAAAAAAGTTAATAATGCAAAAATAGTGCCAAAAAATCTTAAAGCAGAATATGCAAGTGGTACTTTTACATTTGAGCTTGTTGATGTAGACACTAATGAAAAATTAGCTAATAAAAAATTATCCTACACAATTATAACCGGAAGTATCAATACCGGAGGATCCATAACCACTGATGCTAACGGAATAGCTACATTAGACAATTCAAATTTAAACATATACAAATTTGAAAATGGTACTATTTCATCTCAAGGCCATATAAGTGTTGGAAAACAACTATTCAGTATTAAAGGAGACGATTCTAGCATAAGTGCACCGGAAATCAAAGATAATTTCACAGTCACACAAGCTACAATCAACATTAAAATTAATTCTTACAAAGAATACTACGGTTCCGATAAAAAAGTTTTAATTAATGTAACCAATGCCAATACTGGTGCACCAATGAAAGCAATTATCCTTCATTTGTACATGGCAAATACAACCCAAAAAGATTATTACTTCCAAACTGGAGCTAACGGAACTGCTGAAATCAATGTAACTGGCTTAATTCCTGGAAATTATCCATTAACTGTCAGTAACAATGATACCAAAAATATGAAGAAGAGAAGTGTTAGCGGAAGCATAACCATCTTAGGAATTGCAACCAAAATGACAGTTACTGTGCCAAAAACCTACTACTACAACAGTGGAACCATAGCTACTGTCAAAATTACCGATAAAAAAACTGGTAAAGCAGTCCCTAATGCAATTGTTTTACTTCAGGTATATACCGGTAAAAAATCACAAGGATACCTTTACCAAGCAGACGATAAAGGAAAAATAACTGTTAATTATGCTCCTGCAGCCGTAGGTTCACATAAGCTAGTATTTACCATGGCAGATTCAAGATACAGTGCTCCTTCAGTTACAAAAACTGTTAAAGTTAAAAAAGCAACTGCTAAACTAACCAGCAACAAAGTAACTGCATATTATAAAGATGGAAAAACCCTTATCATTAAGTTAGTAAATACAAAAAACAAAAAAGGCATTTATGCAGCTAATTTAAATGTTAAGGTATTCCCAAATTCAAAAAGTTACTACAACTACAACGGACAAACAGGACTTGATGGAAAACTAAGGATTTCCCTTAAAAACTTCAAACCTGGAACCTACAAGGTCGTAGTTTCTAAAAATGATAACAAAAACTTTACTGCAAAACAGATTAATACAAAATTTGTTATTAAAAAAGCATCTGCTAAAATAACTCCTGCAAAATTAACCGCTAAAAAAGGCGCAAATAAATACTTTAACGTTACTGTTAAAAATACAGCAACCAACAAAGTAATCTCTGGAGTTAAAATAAGCTTTAAAGTTTACACTGGTAATAATGCAAAGACTTATACTGCAACAACCAATGCAAAAGGTGTTGCTAAAATCTCTGCAAAAGAACTTAGTGTAGGAACCCACAAAGTTATTGTAAAATC
Source organism: Methanobrevibacter sp. (assembly GCF_045116495.1). Taxonomy (GTDB): domain Archaea; phylum Methanobacteriota; class Methanobacteria; order Methanobacteriales; family Methanobacteriaceae; genus Methanocatella. The sequence continues at coordinate 11,237 of NZ_JBGULU010000019.1, forward strand.
TGAAAATAAATATGTATCAGCAAAGTCTGCTACATCCAGTATAAAAATAACTAAAGTTTAAAGAGAATTAAATTCTCTTATTCTTTTTCTTTTTTGTATTTCGCATAAAAACCATCAGTATCGGCATATATTGCATAAAAACCAAATTCTTCAGCTTTTTTTATTGATGATTTGATATATTGTCTTCCCCAAGATGTAATAGCTTTTGCACATTCGAATGAATACCATCTGAAACGTGGAAAACCATAAATACCATACATTGTATTTGCCAATCTTTTTATAGCCTGCTGCTGTACATCCAAAGCCTTTTTCTGTTGAGGATCCTCTGATGCCTTCATTTCACGTTTGATTCTAAATCTTTCCTGCAGGATTTTATCAATAACAGATGGAATAAATCCTTTTGGAGATTTTTTAAATTTAAGGCCGTGTTCCGGAGAGATATTATATTCATCTTCGTTTTCAACATCTCCTAAAACCATTACGTCAGGAGAGATGTTTTTTGAAATAATGATACTTGGATACAGGCTTCTGAAGTCAAATTGAACAAGGTTTTCATGCAGTCCGGTTTCAGGTTCTTTGACATATCCGCCTTCATTATTCTCTGCATTTGCACGGTCGGCGAAATTAGATCCCTGTTTATTTGGAACAACTTCACCATCAAAATAAGCTTGTTTTACTAAAAACCATTCTGCCTGTTGGCCGGTTGCCATACGGGAAACATCAAATAATGGCTGACCTATTATACGAGTAAGTTCTAAATTAAGAGGCAATGTTTGTTCGGCAATTTTTAAAGTGGAGATTACATCATCCAAGGAATAGTCAAACAGGTTATCCAATTCTTCACCGCCATTATCCCAGAACTCCCAAATCCGTTCACCTGGAACATCAATCTTTTCTTCACCGAACAGTTCATAGTATACTCTTTCCAATGTATATCTCTCAAGAGACATGTAACGTCTCATGACCAAGTATAAATCTACATGAATTAATCCTTTAAAAGAAGCAGCATTAGCATAACCTCTTCTAATAAATTTGACGTCAGATCCATCCATTCCAATATCCAAATCGACGCCTAAAAGTTTAGCGCGGTCCTTAAGATATGGGAAGTCAAAGTTATCTGAATTGTATCCGACAATAATGTCTATATTATTTTCTTTAATAATTCTTACAAACTCCTGAATCATCTCACGCTCTGATGAAACCTGACAAACAAAATCATCACGACTATCTGAGTTTGTTTTGGTGGAAATTACCTGATTTATACCGAAATTACTTGCCACACCAATCATGATAATTTCGTCTTCTTCGGAGTTCGGCATACCATGAGGGTTCCTTACTTCCAAATCGAAGCTTAATATTCTAAATCTTTGAGGATACTGTGGAACCCTTTTTAAATCATCAGTTAATTTAATAATAGTCAAATCATGTTTTTTGGAATCCAAATTTAAAAATGAATCCAATTCTTCCCCAACAGCTACGACTTCAGTCATTGGAATTACATCCCTATCCATCAGATATCTTCTATAAAATGGAATGTCAAATTCCCTTATCTGAATAACATTTTCCAAATCTCTTAGAGCATCCCTGTTTTTTGCAAGTTCCTGAGGATGTTTAAATGTGACTTTAAGAAATTCCGTTTCAATTTGAAAGTCTTTTTTTGTAACCTTCTCTACCCTGACAACTTCAAGGTTTTCTTCAATTTCTTTTATGCATTCATCTAAATTATCACAAAGGACATATAAATATGGTTCGAAAGTATCATCAAGTAAAACTATGTTTTTGTCCCCATCTTTTGAAAATAATCTAATTACCGGTTTTTCTTCAAAAGTAACATAATCAATGTCCAAAATAACAACATTTCTTTGCATTTATTCATCTCCAAGAAGATATTCTTTCCTATAATTATCCAAAACTGTGTATGTTATTCCTAAAATTAAAGGCCCTATTATAAATCCTACAATTCCATAAACAAGAGGACCTGATAAAAATCCAATTAATAAGATTAAAGGATGTATTTCAGCATAATGACTTGATAAAGCCGGCCTTATATACATATCAATAGTGCTTAGGAAAAATCCAAATAATAACACGATGATTGCCCTTGGATAGTTTCCTGCAAAAATATCAATAAAGAACAGTGCCCAGTATATTGGCCAAGGCCCAAATATTGGAATTAACTGTAAAATACCTGTAAGAACACCTAAAAAGATTCCATAAGGATATCCCAAAAGGGAATAACCTATTGCTCCAAAAATTCCAATGATAACTGATGTTAGAAAATGCCCGTAAAATATGCTTCTTAAAACATCCTTTACAGATTCAACAGTATTGTCGAAAAAGTTCTTGGAATCATCTGGAACAAAATCACGGATAAAATTCAGGCATTTATCGCCATCGCGAACAAAGTAAAATACTGAACAAATCAAGATAAATAAATCCAAGCTGATATTCAGGAATTTGCTTAGGAATGTTACTGTTGATTGCAATACATACTTTCCAATTTCACTTATTGATGAATTTATAGAAGAATTAATTGAATTTGTATCTATCGGCAGCTGTGAGATGAATTGATTGATATCAACATAATAATGACTTGCCATAAATGATGTGACAGCTAACGATATCTCATAAGAAACATAAGCTATAAGCAATATCAGAGGTATTAAAACAACTACCATTGCAAGAAGAATGGAAACGGATGAAAATTTTAATTTTGATTGTATTCTAGTGGCTACTGGCCTTACAAGATAAGCTAAAATAGCCCCTAAAAGAATCATGTTCAAAACTGGGAATATAAACATTAATGAAACTACCAATAAGAAAATAACCAGCAATACTGGAGGATTCAAGTAACTTTTAACATCTACTCCCATTAAATTCACCTTTAAATTAGTATTTTACACCAGAAGCGTCTCGTCTGTATTTTCCAAATTCAGAGATTTGTTTTATTTTATCATTTTCAAAAACAGGCCCTTCGACACAAATTCTCCAACCTTCACTATCAACACAGCACTGACCACACACTCCTAGAGCGCATTTCATATATCTTTCAAGAGAATATTGTGCAGGTATGGAAGCATCTTCAAGAATATCAAAGAGTCCTTTCATCATTATCTCAGGTCCGCAAACAAATGCATAATTATAAGTCGAATCTTCAAGCAAACCTATAGTACAATCTGTTGCAAATCCTCTAAATCCAAAACTTCCATCATCAGTACATGGCTGAACATCAGCACCCAATTTTTCCAAATTACTGACAAACAATAATTCCTCTTTTGTTTGAGCAGCAGATACGACAGTTACATTATTGCCTTTCTTGATTAAATCAGTAGCTATTGCATTAATAGGAGCCATACCTACCCCCCCACCAATAGCTAAAATGTCTTTGCCTTCAAATGAATTGTCAAAGCCGTTACCGTAGCTGCCTCTAATACCTATCTGGTCGCCTACTTTCAAATCATGCAATTGAGAAGTGAACTCCCCAATATTTTTAACTGTAATGGCCAATTGATTATCATTGATTTGTGAAATGGACATTGGCTTTTCATTTTTAAAGTTCCAAACCATTAAAAATTCGCCGGGATTAGGTTTTCCAAGAGTTTCATAATCCCAATTAAATTTAAAAGTTTTAATTGTAGGAGTTTCTTCAATAATTTCTGTAATTTCTACTATTTTCGGTTCATTAATCATTTTTTTACAACTCCACATGTGCTAGACCAACCATTTCATCAATTGATGAATATCCTTTTTCAACCATGAATTTTTCCAAACCTTTGTTGATGTCATCAAAAACAGTGACACCTTCATCCATAATGGCAGTACCTATTTGAACTGCTCTTGCCCCTGCAAAGATAAATTCAACAACATCCTCAAAAGTGTAAATTCCGCCAACACCAATCAACGGAATATCAACAGCTTCGAAAACTGAATAAACATTACTGATTGCAATTGGTTTTATTGCCCTTCCACTCATTCCACCGGATTTATGGAATAAAACAGGACGGGCCACATCAATATTGATTTTCATTCCAGGACCTAATGTGTTAATTAGAGATAAACAATCCGCACCTGCATCCTCACAGGTTTTGGCAATTTCTGTAATGTCAGTCACATTAGGTGTTAATTTTGCAATAATCGGAACTTCTGCAGCATCTTTTGCAGCAGATACAATAGTATGGCTTAAATTACAATCCTGACCTATTGATGCACCAAATCCTTCCATCGCATGAGGACATGAAATATTTAACTCAATCATGTCAACATATTCCTGAACATCCTCAACCAATTTTGAAAATTCGTCGGGTGTGGCCCCATAAATTGAAGCAATGACCACATTGTTTTCCCTTTCAATTTTCTTTAGCTCTTCTTTAAAATTATCTACTCCAGGATTTGAAAGCCCAATAGCATTTAAAATTCCTCCATCAACTGCAACAGTTGTCGGATTTGGATATCCCGGATGAGGATTTAAAGAAAAAGATTTAGAAACTACGCCTCCAGCCCCAGATTTTAAAATCCAATTCATAGATGAGGCATTACTTCCCATAATACCTGCAGCCAACATTAATGGATTTCTGAATTCTACTCCACAAACATCTGTTTTTAACATAATATCAACTTTGTAATTAATTATTTAATTAGTTTTTGTAAATTTATCTATGATTTCCTGATATTTTTCATTTTGCAATTTTAAACTAATAATATTGGTTTTATTGGATTTAATAATTTCATCTCTTGATTTGATTAAATTTGAAATTTCTTCATCTTGCTTTTCGATGATGGAATCCTTTTGCTTGAGCAAATCCTCATATGTTTTTGTTATTTTTCTAAGTTGGACTTCCAGGTTTTCAGTATTGGAATTTAATTGGGATTTATAGTCATCAATTAATGACCTCAAATATTTGACCTGATCCTGTTTATCTTCAATGATGGAATCTTTTTCTTTTATTTTTTCAGTTAAATCATCCAATTCTTTCATACGGGATTTGTCATAGTCAATTTTAGTATCGAGTTTATCCTCAAGGTTTTTCTTTTCATACTTTAACTTGGTCGAATACAGCTTTAACTTGTTGATTTCCTCATTTTTATCCTGAAGTTCCATAGTCAGCTCATCAATCTCTGCATTTTTAAGTTCCAACTCGTATTTCAAATCATCTAAACTTTCCTGTGACATACAATTAATAATTTAAATTTCATTGTAAAAATACTTTAATTTAGAAATTTATTTAAATAGAGACAGGTCATTGAAAATACTTATAAAAAATAAAATGAATAATTTATCTTATGGAATGTTATATTACCTACTGCGTAAAAGGATATTTGGCTTTTAATGGCGAAAATGAATTAATTGCTGAAAAATTATTTCCCGAAGATGAAACGCTTAACCGTTTAGCGGACCTTGATGAAAAAAAGATTGTTGCAGAAGAGATGGAAATAATTGAAGAAGTTTCAAAAGATTATGATGAGATTATTATTGAATCAAACAAAAGATTATCAGATTACTCAATTGAAAAACTAAAAATTCAAACCCCGAATCAGGCGGGAGAATATTTGAGAAGCAATTATGATAAATTCGGTTTGGACAATGAGGACATTACTGACATTTATCAAAGATTGGCCATTTATAAAATTAAAAAGGAATCTGCAAGTGAAGATAAACATCTAATTCAGGCCATTAATTCTATTGACGAGATTGATGAGTCAATTTCCAAATTAATTGAAAGAATTAGAGAATGGTATGCACTGTATTTTCCTGAAATGGACATTATTAAAAATAATGAGACCTATATCAAACTGATTTCTCAAAATAAAACCAAAGAAAATATCATGCAAGCAAAGCCTGATGCATTTCCAAGCAATGTCATGGATTTGGAAGATGACATTAATCCACTTGATTTGGAAATTATGAACAGATATGCAAATTCCATTTTTGAACTTCAAAAGACAAGAAAAGAGATTGAAGAATATATTGACAGCAAAATGGAAGAAATTGCACCTAATTTAAGGTTGCTTGTCGGATCATCACTTGGAGCCAAACTGATTTCCCATGCAGGAGGCCTTAAAAGACTTGCAACTTACCCATCAAGCACTGTCCAGATTATGGGTGCTGAAAAAGCACTGTTCAGGCATCTGAAAAGCGGAGACCGTCCGCCAAAATATGGATTAATCTACCAACACCCCCAGGTAAGAGGTGCAAAATGGTGGAATCGCGGAAAAATTGCCCGTATGCTTGCAGGTAAAATATCCCTGGCCGTAAGAAGAGACGTTTTTACAAAGACATTTGATGAAAATGCATTTGACGATTTTACTGAGAAAGTAGAAGAAATTGAAAAAAATAATCCTTTTCCAACTAAAACTACTAAAAAAAGAAAAGAAGAAAAAGGCAAATCAAGAAATAAGAAGAGAAAAGGTAAAAAAAGAAAGAAAAGGAGATAAAACATGAATGTTTATTTCAAAGATGGGAATGTTGCCACCAAAAATTTAACTCCTGGAATCTCAGTTTATGGGGAGGAATTAATCAAAGATGATGTAGAATATAGGATATGGAATCCTAGACGTTCAAAATTAGCAGCAGCCCTTTTAAATGGATTAGAAAATTTAGAGATTTCAGACACTTCAAAAGTTTTATACTTGGGCGCATCAACTGGAACAACAGTTTCCCATATTTCTGATATCATAATTAATGGAAGAATATATGCCGTTGAATTTTCACCAACAACAGCAAAAAAATTAGTCCAGCTTTCACACCAAAGACCTAATATTGCTCCGATTTTAGGCGATGCAACAAAACCGAAAGAATATTTGAATATTGTTGAAAATGTGGATTTGGTATACTGTGATGTTGCTCAACCAACACAAAGCGAATTGTTTATGAAAAATATGAATTTATTTGCAAGGGATGATGGTGCAGGTCTTTTAATGATAAAAGCCAGAAGTATTGATGTCGTGCAAAAACCTAAAAAGATATTCAAGGAACAGGAAAAAAAATTGAAAGAAAAAGGATTTAAGATTATTGAAAAAGTAAAACTGGAACCTTACGAAAAAGACCATATTGCCTTTTTAGTGGAAAAAAATTTTTAAAAATAAAATAGGGAATTAAAATCCCCTTTTTAATTTTTTATAGTGATTGCAGTACTGTTTAAACCTAAAACCCTTGAATAATCAATTTTATCAGCAATTTTATTTAAAACAGCAATATTATCAAATTCAAGACGTTCATTTTCAATAACTGGATTAAATTCAACTCCAGTATCCTTAATGGAAATCAAAACATTTTCCTCATTATTTCTAACAATAACATCAATTGTATCAACACTTTCATTATTGTTAATGATATTTACGAGCATTTCCTCAATAGCCAGACTTACTAAAGTCGCTGATCGATTGCCCTTTAAGTAATCTTGAACATCACGTGACAGGTTAACCGCATCTTTAATATCACCTGAAATAGTGTGTTCAAAAACTTTTTCATCATCATTATGCTTATTAATGAAAAATCCAGTGTATTCCCCATCAGTCTTTTTATCAAGGTATTTTGAATAACCAAAGAGGAATAATATTGTCAATAATTCAGCTATTGCAAATGAAATCCAAATTCCATTTCCCCCAATTGCATAAGAAAGTATAATTGCAGCAGAAATTGGCAATATAAATCCTTCAAGCAAGGAAATGATTGTAGATAATTGATTTTTTTGAATAGCCTGAGCGTAAAATGTATATAAAAATGTAATCGCAGTTCCAACATAACTTATTGCAAATATCCTTATTGCATTCAATACAACAGGAACCTCTGCAGGATTTTTTACACTATACAAAAATAATAAAGCCTGATGGTAAACAATTAATAAAACGGATAGCGCTAAACTTGAAACCAAAACTATTTTTAAAGATCTTTTTACTATAAAATTAACACCAGAATAGTCTTCCTCTTTAAAGTAAACGGACACTATAGGAGACATTGTTTGTGCGGTTCCAATCAGAAAAATATATAATATAAATAAACTGTTATAACAAATACCGAATGCAACAACACCAGACTTTCCAACAATAAGACCAACCAAAAAGTTTATGATAAGCAATTTTAAAGTCAAGTATAACTGAGTTGATGCTGATGAAAATCCAGAAGTTACAATTTTTTTAAGGAAATTGAAGAATGAATTTACTTTCAATTTAATAAATTCCAAAGTGCGTTCTTTTTTAAAGAAGTAAAGTGAAATTAAAATAGACCCAATTAAATAACCTGTTGAAGTAGCTAATGCTGCACCTGAAAGTCCCATACCGAAAAATTTGATATAAATTATATCACAACACATATTAACAATATTTGCAATTAATATAGCCCTAAATGGTAATGATGGAATCCCATCTGCCCTAATAAAATAAGACAAACTCATCATATAACATAAAAAAGGCATTCCTACTATTAATGATACAAAATAACTATTAACATCCTTAGTTAAGCCAGGTTGGGCGATACATAAGAACTCTGCAATACTGTTCGAAAACAAAAATCCAATGACGGCAATTAATATTCCAATCGATATTAGTGAAAGGAGCGATACCGAAAAGTAACTATTACCTTTTTCATCATCAAATTCCGCTTTTGAAACAGAACAAAGTACACTGCCCCCCCAATCCAATCATCCAGTAAATAAGATTAACAAAAGTAATTACAGGGGCGACTATATGGATTGGTGCAAGATTGCTCGCACCAATTAAAAAACTTACAATCAAACCATCTACAAACAAACAGATATTGCCCGCCATGGATGTGAATAATGTTGGGAGGAAAAACTCCCCAAATTTATTTCGCAATAATTTATAATTTCTCTCATACATCGTTTTAACCCCTAGATACTAAAGAAATCCAAATCAACCAAATATTTAACAAAATAGTAAATATACTCTTCAGATATGAATGGCCATTTAATGCCTAAACGATATAACGCTTGAATAGTGTAGGTATTGTCAACAGGCATCCAAATCTTTTTAACTTTTCCAGAACCTATTATTAAATCTGGTAGGTGCAACGCACACCTACTGCTTTTCTTTTTTTCTATCGTATCACTTATACTTAAAATTTTATCATAGCTATGATGATAGTTTCATTAAAATAGATAGGATTTTAAGAATCTAATAAAAAAAATAAATTTTTCAATTTTAAATAAAGATTAAAAGATTCAAATGAATTTAATTTTTTATGACATTGCCTAAAAGAAATAATATCCATCAATAGCCAAAAAAGTATACTGATGATACTCGAATAAATATGTATACCTTAAAAATCAACCAGTTCAAAAAATTTAAAAATTTCATCAAATAGAATTAAAAGCCTATAACTTCACAACAAAAACTATCCAAACCAAAACCATATAAAAGCTTAAATTGAAATTCAAATAATATAAAAAGAAAACCTAATCTAAAGTTTTTAAAATTAATCAAATCATAAAATAAGACAAGTACAAAAAAGGCAGTAATGTATTGTCAATGCAAGAAAAATCTTTGTAAAAAATCACCCAATTTTTGAGTGATAATCAGCAAAAAAATAGCTCTGAGAAAATTAAAAAATTACTACAAAATCGGCCAAAAAGTATTACTTAGATACCTTTTTATACTATAAAATAAAATATAAAATATGCTAATGCAAATAAAATAAAAGTTCATTTAAGCGTCCTTTAGGTGGATTCACTCTATTAATCACTCCATTTAACTAAAGCCTAAAGGCATGAACTTATTTTATTAAAATACTCTTTTTTATCAAAATTTTTTTCAAAGATTATTTTCCTTATTTTATTCTAAAAAGTATTACTCCATAATGCCCATAATTCACTAAAAAAATAGGTTTGAAACCCACTCACTATATGATTAAATTATACATACCAAAAACAATAATGCACTGAAAATGTAATCATGATTTGAAAATCAAAAAGCTATTGGTTAATATGAACGAAAATAAGAATTTTTATAAAATTCAAAATTTTCATAAAATAGATGCCATCAAAACTATGTTTATTTTAATTATAGCTATCATTAAAATATATAGTAAGTTACAAACTATTGAAATTAACTTTCACAAATTTAAAATAAAACAAGTTTACATGAAAATAATATGATTACTTGAAGGACATGTAGATTAAGCTATAATTTTTTAGAAATTACATCACATATTGTTTTTGCAATTTCCCTTTTTGAAGCTAAAGGAACAGCTAAGACCTCTTCATCAACTATCAAGACTTCATTATTATCAGATCCAAAATGACACTCATTTTTTGAAATATCATTAGCAATAACCAAATCTGTACCTGCATCTGCAATCTGTTTTCTTGCACAACCAATAATATCTTCACGGGAAATGTTAAATTCAGCTTTAAAACCTACCAAAAAGATATTTGGATTTATTTTTTTAATTTGACGGATAATTTTTGTTGTTGGTTTAAGATTTAAAAAAAGAGAACTGTTAGAATCAATTTTCTTATCAGATTTTTGTCTGAATTCAAAATCAGAAACTGCAGCAGTTGAAATAAAAATATCATAATCAGGAATCAAACTTAAAACCGCATCATTCATTTCAGCACTAGTTTCAACATGAATAACATCAAAAACTGACGGAATTTCTACACTTACATTAGCTACAACCAATTTTAAATCGGCACCTCTAATGTAGGCTTCCTTTGCAAGCTCCAAACCCATTTTACCAGATGATTTATTGGTAATTCCTCTTACTGAATCAATGGGTTCATAAGTTCCGCCAAGACTTATTAAAACTTTTTTTCCTTTAATAATATCAGTCCTTTTTATTCAAATTAATTGTTCTTAATGATTCCAAAACAATGTCTTCTTTTGAAGGGAATTTAGCTTTTCCCTCATCCATACGAGGTTTGATAAAGCTTGCTGAACCTTCCTGTTTGATCTTTTCAATGTTTTCCTTTATTGCATTATACATTGAATCATGCATTGAAGGAACAAAAATTATTGGAGTATCATGCCCATATGCAGTAATTAGAAGAGTTGATATCGGATTGTCTGCAATCTTATATGCAAATTTTGAAATTGTATTTGCAGTTGCCGGGGCAACTAAAATCAAATCTTCCTGAGAGTATTTGACATGCTCAATATTGCCTGTTAATTTAGTGACCACTTCATTGCCGGTTGCAAACTCCATTGAATTTGGATGGATAATCTCGCAAGCGGCTTCACTCATAAAACATTTTACTTCAACATCATTTCTTCTGAATTCACGAGCCAATTTAATAGCTTCACTGGCAGCGACACTACCAGTAACACATAAAATAATCATTTTAACACCTTAAATAAAAAAAAGAATTAATTGATTTGTATATTTGATAATAAGAAATCAAAAACATACAAATTCTTTTCAAAATCTGAAATTGGAGCACTGTACATTATAACATAAGCTTGGCCTCCTTTTTCAAACCAAATTGCTTTATGTTCTTTTTCCGCAGTACCTTTAGTGGATGTATAAACATACTCCAATCCTTCTTTACCATCAATTGAAACTCCGCCTGAAGAAACCAGCTTGAAAGAAGTATCTCTTTGCATCTTATCATAACTGCTATTTACAAATGTTTCAAAGTCATCTCCTTCAATAGGCTTCTTTTCAATGTTGATGTTGATTTGACCGACACCAAGTGCGTCTACTGAATCAATTTTGGAAATTGCCATTACAGAATAATTTGAAGTTGATTGAGAATTACCCCAATCTGAAGGATACTGGATTGTGATACCTCCTTTTGATAGAGTCATTATGGTTACATCTTTATTTTCCTCATCAGCACTTGATACTGCTGCAACAGAAATTAAAAATAATAAAAGTATAAGAATAACAATACTTCCTTTAATAACATTATTTTTCATAAATATCACCTACAAATGGAAGAAATTAACCTCCATCATTAGTACTACTTCCTCCAGAGTCATAGCTTCCACCACCATTATCATTTGATGATGAACCGCCTTGGGAATTATCTGAATATTGATTATTGTCCTGATAATTATTATTCGAATTATATGATGAATCACTATATGAGTTATCCGTAGTTGTCTCTACGCTTTTATCATATGAATCGGAATATGAAGTGTAATTATAATAATTTTTTGTTGTATTGACTTTTACTGTTTCTTGAAATTCAGGGAATGCAGTATCATCTACAACAGCAACAGTTTCACCTTGAGATATAGATCCGAAATCAAAATTAAATATACCATATGCAGTACCTGCTGTAAATGCGATTACCAATATCAGCAAAAGCAGTAATTTGAATGTTCCGCTATCCATTCCAGGCTTTTTATTTTTATTGTAATTTGCATCTGATTTTTTAGGATTTATAATGTATTTTTGAACCAGATCCTGTTCTTGTTTTCTTTTATTTTTGGTAGGTCTCCTACTTCTTTTTTTACGAGTATCAGAAGATGGTTTACCTTGCATAGACCTAATTCTTTTGGTTGCATCTCTTGCATCAATAGAATTTAATTTATCTTCATACTTTGATCTAAAATAACTATATTTTTCAGCAGAAATTTTACCAGATTTATAATCAGATTCCAAACTATTCATTATTCCGATAAGTTTTTCTCTATCATCTGACATATTCCTACCTCCCCGAATTATACATTATAAAATATATATAAACATTAATTTAAAGTTTACTTAAAATTTGGGATATGAACCTAAAATTTTAAAATAATAAGTATGTTCTTGTATTTCCTTTAATATATCGCAAATCACATCTTCATCTTTGTGTCCCTCAAAATCTACAAAAAACAAATATTTGCCTAAACCTTTTTTTGAAGGTCGGGATTCAATTTTGGTTAAGTTAATGTCATTTTTCTGAAAAATTCCTAAAATATTATACAATCCACCCGGTTTATCTTCATAAATAGAAAATATGATTGAAGTTTTATCTGCACCGGTAATTTCATGATCATCTTTAGAAACAACCACAAATCTGGTTGCATTGTTATCCACATCCTGAATATTGGATTTAAGGATTTCCAAACCATATAACTCAACTATTTTTGAGTTTCCAATAGCTGCTTTGGATTTATCACCCATAATATCTTTTGCCGCTCTTGCAGTGCTTATTGCATAATGTGGCTGTATCTTATGTTTCCTTACAAAATCCTGGCACTGTGCCAAGGCCTGAGCGTGAGAATAAACATCTTCAATATCATCCATAGTGCAACCAGGATTTACTATTAAATTTTGATTAATTGGAATAATAATCTCTTTAAATATCTTTAAATCAAATTTATGGGCTAATGAATCTAGAGTAATACCTACAGGTCCTTCTATAGAATTCTCTATTGGAACAACACCTAATGAACATTCTCCATTATCCACACTTTCCAAAACAGCAGGAATGGTGCAATAGGGAATTAATTCTTCTCCAACCAAATTGGCTGCTTCGTGGGTGAAAGTTCCTTTAGGACCTAAAAATGAAATTAATGTAATTTTTAAACCCCCTAAAAAAATAAAAAAAAGAGTATAGTTAAAAAAACTATACCAAATTTAAGATTCTAATTTTTCAATTAGTCTTAAAATATCTGTTTGTGTAATAATACCTATTACATCATCACCTTCAACAACAGGCAAACCATTATAACCGGTTTCCATGATTATTTCAGACACTTCAGTAATAGACATATCTTTTGACACATAAGTTGGATTATGAGACATAATGTCTTCGACTAAAACTTCTTTAATTTGAGATTTTTGATATTTTTCTGGAACTTTTTTTCTAAAGTCAATGAATGCTCTCATTAAATCTTTTGAAGTAATCATTCCAACAAGTTTATCATCATCTAAAACAGGCAATCTTCCAACATTAGATTCAAGCATCAATCTTCTTGCATGAATAAGTCTGTCAGTTGGAGATGCAGAAACCAAATCTTTTGACATTATTTCTTTTACAGTTATTTTATCAAATGCAATTCCGGTTGCAAGTGTAACGAAATCTGCTTTTGAAACAATACCGACCATTTTATCATCATCCATGACTGGAACTGAACCGATACCATTGTCTAACATTAATTTTGCAACTTCTTCTAATTGCATTGATTGTGGAACTGTAAATACATCTTTAACCATTACAGATGAAATATGAAGTCTTGATGCAGGCATGCTTTCATATTTTGAAGAACCAAGCTTGTTAGCTATGTCCCGCTCTGAAATAATACCAACTAATTCTTTGTTATTAGTTACTGGCAAACGTGAAACATTGTGTTTGCGTAACAATTTTAAAGCATCAGGAAGATTTTGATCTTTGTCTACAGTGATTAAATCCTCAGACATCAAATTCTTAATTTGCATATTATCATCTCCTATATTTATCAGTCTAATATCTTTTTACTGCATTTAAAATGTCTCTTTCAGTGATAATTCCTACCATTTTGTCATTTTTAACAACAGGCACTCCACCAATATTCTTTTCTGAGAAAAGTTCACATAACTCTCCAATAGTCATGTTTGGTTCTACAGTTACTGGCTCTTTAACCATAATATCTGAAATAACTGTCTTTAAAACATCGGTTGCTAAATTAGAATTTAAATTATCGAATAATTCTTTAGCATTTAAGTATCTTATAACGTCAGTGGAAGTTAGGATACCTAATAATTTTTTAGCTGCTTTGGAAATGTCTGCTTCACCACCAACAACAGGAATTCTTCTTAAACCATTTCTTACCATGATTTTACATGCATCTCCCAATGGTGTTCCAGGAGTAGTATCGAAAACTTTAGGACTCATATAATCCTGTACGGTATCTTTGCCCGCCATGCCTGCTAAAGATAAAGCAATATCCCTTTCAGTTACAATACCTGCAAGTTTTCCATCAGCATCAACAAGAGGAATAGCACCTAATTGATGTTCCAACATGGTTTCAATAGTTTCGCCAATAGATGCTTTATTAGACAAAGTAATTAAATCACGAGTCATAATTTCTTTAATTGGCTCGTTAATAGCTGCTAAGAAGTTGTCCTGGTATTTTTTTTCAATAATGTTGAATTTTTTTCCTCCACCAAAGAAATCTAATATATCCATTACTGTTACAATACCTAATAACTTACCAGAACCTGGGTCTGTGATTGGCAATCTTCTAAATTCATGTTCCATCATTACTTTTGCAGTATCTTTAATCGGTTTAGTAGGAGGAATAGAAATTACATCTCTGCTTGCAATAGCCATTATGTCTCCTTCTTTATCGTGAACTTTTGTTTCACGTTCAACTGCGCCTGTGTTTGATTTTCTGTTAATGGATGTTTTATTTTTCATTTACACACCTCAATTTACAATTGCACTTCAAAAACTCAATAAAATCAATATATTAAAAACAAAATTCACTCAATGTCCAAAATCTTATGGATTTGAGGAATGGTGGAAACTTCAAAATATTGCCCAACAATCTCGGAAAACTCAAATAATTTAAAATTAAGATCCTTCCATTCTGATAATGGACTAGAAGGTTGGATAATTATTTTAAGGTTGCTTTTGTTTGAAATATTTTGCGATAATTTTTCAACTACCCCTTTAAATGACTTTATTTTTGTTGAAGGCAATATAACTACTTTACAATATACATTTATACACTTTGCCATTAATAAATTTAGTGATTTAATCTCGTTTAGAAAAATGCTTTCATCAAATTCACCATCAAAATGCTCTGGCAATTTGATATCCAATGAAACAATATCCAAACAATCAATTGAATCAATATTTTCCGGCAAAGTACCATTTGTTTCTAGCATTATTTTTAAATCGAAGTTTTTTGAAACTTCAGAAATAAAGTCAGGATATAAGCTAGGTTCACCTCCAGTAAATGATATGGTTTTACAATCAGGAGTTAATAAATTATTTATTTCATCAGTAACTTGCTGAGGTGTCATTAACTTGCCTGATTTACTGGATTTACTATCATTGGTGTCACAATAATTACAATTTAGATTGCATCCTGCAAATCTAACAAATATTTGCCTTTCGCCTATCAACAATCCTTCACCCTGAAAAGATGAAAAGATTTCAATAATCGGAGCTTTCATCATAACTCTTTCCTGTATTCAGCACCTTGACCAATACCTTCATTGACACAAACGGCAACATATTTTAAATTATCATATGTTTCAGAAAGTTTTTTTGCCAATGTTTCTGCGAAAAATTTAGATAGCTCTTCAGCAGAAGTATATGGAAGAGGTAAAAATACACAGTCAACTGCAGGAATAGTATATCCTTTACCGTCGATTTTAAAGTAAACTGATTTTTGCTCTTTCAAATCAAAAATAGAATCTTTTTCTTTATCAAAATCCTTAAAATCGATTAATTTGTTATAAACCGGTATTAACAATCTGTGGTCCAGTTCGTCACAAATTGCTTTGGTATAACCTTTAACATCTTTAAAATCAACTACAAATTCAAATTCACCAGCTCTTTCCCCTTCAATTTCAACATCTACAAAATAGGAATGTCCATGAATAAATCCACATGATTCATGACCTGGAATAACATGAGCTGAGGAAAATCTTAAATTAGATTGAATACCGTTTACTAAAATTTTCATCCTAACACCTTAGTTTTACTTATATCATTTTCAATTGTTTCCAATTCGTTTATGAATCTTTTTACAGTTTCATTAATCAATTCAAATAAATTATCATCAGTGAATATTTGTTTATCATTAACCCTAATATCATACAGCCCTATGGTTTCAACATCACTTGGAGTTCCCTTATCTTCAAGATTAAGTGCAAAATGTATTTTTGCAGAGCTTAAAGAGATGCTGGCAATTGAAATAGATAACTTTCTGTCATCCACAAAGATGTCATCACCTTCCCTTTTGGTTTGAACTCCGTATTCTGTTAATATTTCTCTAAAAATCATTACCAAAAGTCTTTGCCTTAAATAAGCAATCCTCATGTTTGGAGGTTGCTGGTCAAAAAATTCACAAATAAAATTTACCATATAATTTGATTTGATTTCAAGCCCAACATCTGCAAAATCCTTTAAGTTATCCGGAGTGATATTAACCGGACCAATCCAAGTTATGATTGATGATCCATAAATTCCAAATTCTTGAAAAGCCCATGACGGATTAATTTGACTTCCATCATATTCAAAAATTTCATCAACATGTTTATGAGTAATAATCATGATAAAAACCTAAAATAATTAAATTACCTATTAATATTTAGTTAAAGGTATTAAAAAAAGTATCGTTTGGAGGTTTTCCAAAATTAATTTTTTGATTTTTATTTAAAAAATTTTTGACATATTTTTAAATCAGATATGACTCTCAGTCAAAAATAAATTTTACATAAAAAAAGAAAGTTATAGTGAGAAGTTAATCCCACTATTTGATTGTTAAAGTTACAGTTTTACTTGCAGCTTTGTATGTTATGTCACCTGCATAACTGATTTTAGCCTTATATTTGGCCTTTTTATTTAAATTGGTTATTTTAAAGGTGACTTGTCCTT
Source organism: Methanobrevibacter sp. (assembly GCF_045116495.1). Classification (GTDB taxonomy): domain Archaea; phylum Methanobacteriota; class Methanobacteria; order Methanobacteriales; family Methanobacteriaceae; genus Methanocatella. Next base: position 28,717 of record NZ_JBGULU010000019.1, read on the forward strand.
TGGAGTTGGTTTTTCCAGAGAATTTTTTACCGTTTACCTGTAGGGTAACTTTCTTACCGGATTTAAGATGTGCTTTTCCATCTGCAGAAGATCCTACAATAGTTTTGAGTGTTACGGCGTATTTTTTGGTTTTTACACTTGCTTTGTATGTTTTTGCGCTTGCTTTGATTGTGATTGGTTTTTTATCCAAATCAACGCATACAACCGCAAATGTACTGTTATATTTATCGTTTCCACCAAATACACAATTAATACCTAAACTTAATCTACAGATTCACCACATCATAAACTAAACTCGCGAACATTAGTAAAATTTTAATTAATTAAAATTAAAAATTAAAACTAGGAGTAAAAAATATGAAGCAAGTAAGAACAAGAGACTTTATCTACACAAGCGACGATTTGTATTTTGCATCAACAAATTACATTCACCCTGAAAACAGAGTAATTTCCTTTTTAAGATATGTGCCTGATCCTGAAGGAGACCGTGAAAAAAACGGCAAACGTTATAGAAAAGTAGGATCCGAAGAAGCATACTCATATTTACGTGAAAATTATCCTGATTATCTGTATTTTTCAGAAGTTACC
>NZ_JBGULU010000020.1:0-11895 GCF_045116495.1 Methanobrevibacter sp.
AAGAAAACCTGCGTAACTTTAGTACTTTTCGATGACGAATACCATATTTTATACACCAGAAAACCAATCGATGAAGTTGAGCTGTTAACAGACAATGAATACTTCGCTAGCGGTTGCACTGCACTTTTGGATGCAGTCGGAAGAACAATTCTTTCACTTGACAAGGAAGTTTCAAACAAGGTAATGTTTGTAATTACCACAGACGGTCTTGAAAACTCATCCATGGAATTTTCCAGAAGTGATGTTAAACAACTTATTGAAGACCATGACTGGGAATTTCTATTTATCGGTGCAGATATCGACTCATATGCTGAAGCAGCATCATTAGGCATTCCAAGAACACGCAGTGCCAATTTCACAAAATCTGCAGCAGGTCTTGGTGCATTATTTACCGGAGCAAGAGTTTTCAAAAAAGCTTATGAGGAAGATAATGCTGAAGAAATGGAAAGAGGATGGAAAAAAGATTTAGAATGAATATTCTAAATCCCAATATTTTTTTTGAAATTTTTTTATTGTTTACTTTTTAACTGTTTCAAAAGAAACATTTATATATTCTTTAAAACTAATTTTTAAACATGAATAGTGAAGACAATTTTCAGGGGATATGGGATAACTCGCCCTTTGTTGCCTGGATTCACAATATCTCAAAAAACCAGATGAAATATCTGAATTCACACATCAAGGATATGAATCTTGGCCATGAGATGAGATACATAATGGCAATCTTTGACAATCCCGGCATCTCCCAGGACGATTTGGTCAATATGTTCGGCCAGAGCAAGGCAACTGTTGCAAAATCACTCAAAAAACTGGAAGATGACGGATACATAAAAAGAGAAGTCAACCCTGAAAACCGAAGAAAATACATGCTTAAAACCACTTCCAAAGCTGATGAACTCGTTCCGAAAATAAGACTGATATCAAAAGACTGGGAGAGGGAAGTCGGCATTACAGATGAAGATTATGAACTTAAAAAAAGAATTAAGGAAATAGCCATTAACGGAATGAAGTTAACAGAAGATTTATAAAAAGAGGGAAAATTATGAAAATAGAATTTGAAACATATGTAATATTTGTATCATTTATAACATCCTTTTTTGCGGTGTTTTTATCAAATGGTATAATTATCGGTGTTCCGGCAATTGCACAGGACTTTGCAATGAATAACGTTATTCAAAACTGGGTACCGACAATTTTTTTCCTGGTGGTGGCAGTATTTACAGTTCCCGCAGGACAAATTTCAGGAAAATTCGGAGTTAAAAAGACACTGCTGGCAGGTATCATTGTATTTTTATTAGGGTCAATAGGTGCATGTCTTGCATTTTCAACAGAATCATTTTTAGTATTTAGAGTAATTCAGGGCGCAGGAGTTGCATTCCTGAACGTGTCTGCAATGGCAATGGTGGTTCAGGCAGTCAAACCACAAAACCGAGGAAAAGCACTGGGTTTTACAGTAACAGGAGTATATCTTGCAACATCACTTTCACCGGTAATCTGCGGATTTTTAGTACATAACCTTGGCTGGAGGTCAATGTTTTATTTTGTAATCCCATTTTTGGTCCTGTGTATCATCTTAATGATATTAAAAATACCTCAAGAGTGGAAAACCTATGAAAAAGATAAAATCGACAAAGTCGGATCTGTTCTATATGCCATTGGTATTCTGGCATTTATCTATGGATTTACAACATTGATTACAACAAACGGAAAAATTTTAACTGTCTTAGGTATAATTTTACTCATTATATTCGGATGGTATGAGTTAAGACAGACTTCCCCTGTATTCAACATAAATCTGTTTAAAAACAAGAAGTTTACATCATCCAATATTGCTGCATTATGCAGTTATCTGGCTATTATGGTAGTTACAACAATTCTAAACTATCATTTCCAATATGTAAGAGGCTGGAATGCACAGATGTCAGGAATGATACTGATTATCACACCTATCATCATGGCAATTATGGCACCTAATGCAGGTAAACTTTCAGATAGGATACATCCGCAAAAACTGGCTGCAATCGGTATCGGCATTGCTGCAGTTGCGCTGGCAATTCTAACATTCCTCACCGGAGACACACCACTTTACGTTGTTGTTTTGGCCATGGTGTTGCAGGGTATTGGAATGGGATTGTTCTCAAGTCCAAACATGAATGCTATTATGAGTTCAGTACCACCGAAAGATGCACCGACCGCTTCAGCTTCACAGGCAACAATGAGGACAATAGGCCAGACCATGAGCTTAGGACTTCTAACACTAGTCTTTGCTTGGGTGATGGGCAGTCTGGAACTGGCTCCTCAATATGCAAGCATGATTGTGCAGGCATCACAAATAATCTGTTTAATATGTACAATAGCATGCATCCTTTCAGTATTTGCCTCACTTGTTGGAATTAAATCAAGCGACAAGTTCAATACCGACAGACCTAATTGATAGTATTTTTACTATCAATTTTTTCTTATTTTTTTAATGTTGTTTAGTATTTGAATGAATATATTGTCTATTTTTTGATTCAACTATTCACTCGAAATTTTTATAAAAAATTAAAAAAAAGTGGAGAGTGAGGATTCGAACCCCAAACTACCATCATATAGTTTCTCATCCAATATGAGCCTCTCCCTATTTAAATATACCTTTTAGGCACCGATTAACGGCACCAAGATATATTAACTCTATGTATTTTGGAAATTAATTATGGCAGACTTGTAGCATTGACTGCTACAACAAGTATTGAAGTGCAGGAGTGAATGATATGAAAATTAATAAATCTATATGACACTTCAATACTAAAAGCTCTAACTGGGACTCGAACCCAGATTACAACCTCCGCAGGGATGTGTGTTTCCATTACACCATTAAAGCTAATTAAATGGAGTATTAGGGATTTGAACCCTAGGCCCCCCGTTGCAAACGGAGTGTTCTACCAACTGAACTAATACCCCAAAGTGCTAAAGCTGGGACTCGAACCCAAATCTCAACCTCGGCAAGGTCGTATGCTACCATTACACCACTAAAGCTAAATTAAATGGAGCATTAGGGATTTGAACCCTAGGCCCCCCGTTGCTAGCGGAGTGTTCTACCAACTGAACTAATGCCCCAAAGTGCTAAAGCTGGGACTCGAACCCAAATCTCAACCTCGGCAAGGTCGTATGCTACCATTACACCACTAAAGCAATAGCCAGCTAAAATTAATTAACTGGCAAATTAAAGGAATTGAGGTTAAACATATGAGATTATTGAAATCTCAAATTGTGCATGGCATGACTCGAACATGCATTCAGCTGTCCACAGCAGTTTTACCGATTAAACTACAAGCACATATATTTTAAGCGGTGAAGGAGGGATTCGAACCCCCACATGTTTTACCATACTAGATTAGCAGTCTAGCCCCTTACCATTCGGTGCACTTCACCATAACTGCCAATACTGAATTAAACTGATTTAATAGATTAATATGCTCAATTTAAAAGGTATGAAATGGATTAAACCATTGATAATAAGTTTAAACCTATTTACATACCATAAGACACACATTAAGTCTATTTATAGATATTGTTTGTTTTTCATGAATTTTTCATGAATGAAAGCCATAATTGTTACGGCTTAGAGACACAGGAAGGAATCGAACCTTCTCCAATATTGGATCCACCACAGAATTACAATTACATAACTGAGGCTATGCATCTTAACTGGTCTAATTGGCGATACAAACCAATTAGACCACACCTGTTTTAAATGAGAACGGAAGGAATCGAACCCCCATCATTTGTTCTGGAGACAAATATGATACCATTACACCACGTCCTCAAAATGTACCAGAATGGATGAAGTCCAAACTTCTTATAAGTAGGACTTTTTCAATGAAACTGATACGAAGTGCTATAGCTGGGATTCGAACCCAAATCACGACTTCGGAAGAGTCGTATGCTACCATTACACCACTAAAGCAAATACATCTTAACTTGGCCTAATTGGCAATACCACAAACCAATTAGGCCACAACCACACTTTTAAAGGATTAAAGTAGGACCGAAGGGATTTGAACCCTCGCCGACATGGTTATGAGTCATGCACTCTACCAACTGAGCTACGATCCTATATGCAAATTTGTTTTTTGAATAAATTTTAAGGGCCACATAAGGGATTCGAACCCTTTCCACAAGCGCCACAGACTTGCATGCTACCATTAAACACCAATGAAGCCATATGACAATTAAAAGGGTTTATCGGGACTCGAACCCAGATCTTCTCCTTACAAGGGAGATATTCTACCAATTGAACTACAAACCCATAATAAAGTAGGCCCGGTGGGATTTGAACCCACGATCACCCGGTTATCAGCCGGGCACTCTAACCCCTGAGCTACGGGCCTATATCACTAAGAGGGGACGTCCGGATTCGAACCGGAAAAAACTTGCTTTGCAGGCAAGCGCCTTACCATTCGGCCACGTCACCAACATACTTTATACTATTTAACGAGGAAGCCGGGATTTGAACCCGGAATCACAGGGTAGACAGCCCAGCATGTTAACCGTTACACCACTTCCCCAAGACTAATCTTATGTCTATTTAAGTAGGCCTGGAGGGATTTGAACCCTCGGCTTTCGCCTCGTAAGGGCGACACTCTACCTGACTGAGTCACAGGCCTATAAATGCCACTACGGGGATTCGAACCCCGGTACCCGGATCGAAAGTCCGGGAGGATTGCCAACTACCTTATAGAGGCATTCGAAACTTATAATTTTTTTAAAGGAGTTTAGAAACTAAACTCCTTCAATTTCGGAGAATATATTATGAAAGCATTTTTTAAGATTTAAAATCTTAAGCGGATTTGAGGGGATTCGAACCCACTAACACCAGATTAACAGTCTAGTATGTTACCTGTTAAACACCACAAACCCAAAAGGGAACGATGGGATTTGAACCCATGATTTTCGGATTAAAAGTCCGATGTATTAACCAACTATACTACGCACCCAAAGTAACGAGGATCGGATTTGAACCGATGATCATAAGGTTATGAGCCTTACGTGTTTTCCAGACTACACCACCCCGTTAATAGAGGCAGATAAACTGCCCCAATACTTATCAACATTTATCACTTTTTATTTATCTTGTGGAGCGATTACTCTCCAGAGTAGGATTACACAGGTTCGAACTGTGAGCACCAGGTCCAAAGCCTGATATGTTTACCGTATTACACCATAATCCTATACAAATGAGGACGCCAGGATTCGAACCTGAATCCCATGTCTCCAAGGCACAGATGTTAACCATTAACACCACATCCTCATTACGAAATCAAAAATGATTTCAAGTCTCTGCTGAGGAAATCTATCCTCTTTTCCGGATTTGCAGTCCGGATATTATCATTATGCAGACACAGATATAATATAAATGCCCTCTACCGGATTCGAACCGATAAAACGAGGTCTTCAGCCCCGGACTTTACCATTTAAGCTAAGAGAGCATAAATTATTATCAAGTTATAAACATTAACGTTGACAATTTATAAAAAAGTTGTAAAAAGTCAGATTAGCAGATACCATTGGATTTTACCTGTTTAAAGTCTAAAATTATCCAATGAAAGTATAGATCAAAATATTTTGTGTGAAAAAGAGCTTGGTTGTGATTAATATTTAATCGTTAAGCCCAAAGCTGGACTTAAACCAATACCTACTGCATTCCCACACAGAAATATCCTGCCTATTACTAATAGGTCCTGTACAACTTGGGCATTTAATATTCATAATAATCATCATTTTAATTTTTGTTTTAGTTTATATATAAATCCCATAAAGGAATTACTTTACATATACTTCAGATCTCTTCAAAAGACATCTAAATAATAATCTATTCCAGATTATATATAAATCCCATAAAGGAATTGCTTTATATATGATTTAGATCCCTATTGGAATCTAAATGAAATGCTCTAGCAGGGACTTGAACCCCAATCTCAGGCTTAGAAGGCCCGTGTTCTTCCACTTATACCACAAGAGCAAATTTGATTAACACGACTAATAAGAATGAAACAAAATGTTTCATCCTTAATATCAATATAGGTGTAATTTTTGTGTGAAGTTACTAGATGAGAATTTAAAGATATTCTCAAAGTCTCTGTGAAGAGAATCGAACTCTTACCTCAGGGTCTACAGCCCCACGTACTACCATTATACTACACAGAGATACAATATTAAAATGCAAGATATCCAATTTGAACCAAAGACAAGGATCTTTAGGCATCAACTATAAAACTGAGCTAGTTTCCCATGTATTAGCTTAAAAAAATCGTAAAAAGTCTAAATCAGTAATGATTATTTTAATCATAAACTTAGGCATAATTAATATGTGGTGATGTATCGAAATTGGTAAAAGATTAATTAATCATTAAGCCCAAAGCTGGACTTAAACCAATACCTACTGCATTCCCACACAGAAATATCCTGCCTATATCTAATAGACTCTGTACAACTTGGGCATTTAATATTCATAATAATCATCTAATTAAATATTCGTTTTAGTTTATATATAAATCACTTAAAGGATTTACTTTACAACAGATTCCCATTTATTCTAACTGAAATCTAAATTATAATCTATTTCAGGAATTATTTAAATCATTGAAAGGTTTTACTTTATCCGACAAAAAAATAGCTATTTTTCCTGAACAACTTTTCCAGTCATATGGTCAATAGTAATCTCAAACACTTCAGTTCTCTCTAAAAGACGATTAATCTCATCGACTGTTTCCTCATGAGTTGGAAAGAACTTATCCCCCAAGTAAGTGAGCGCTTCTATCTTTTCATCTTTGTCAGTTAATGTTTTGATATTACCAAAGGCAATGACACTTTTAAATGTATACCACCAGCTGTCAGTAGCTTTAACGCCATCATCCATAACACAATAGGAGCATTTGGAATGGTTCAAAACTGCATCATTCTTGTGTCCCTTTTGAGCACCATGGAAATATATTTTGCCGTTTACATAAACATGACTCATCGGAAGGGCATACGGATAGTCATAATCTCCCAGAAGTGCCAGAACTCCTCTTGGCTGACTTATCAGTATCTCTTCACATTCATCTATTGTAAGCTGCTGGCCTTTTCTTCTCATATTTCTAAACATAATCATATATCTAACAAAAGTGACTAAAATAACTATATGTCTAGATTAACCTTTAGAAACGCTGAAGAAAGTGATGTGAGTTTGATTTTGGAATTCATTAAAAAACTTGCTGATTATGAAAAAAGACTCGATGAAGTAATTGCTACAGAAGAAGACATAAGATATTGGGTTTTTGAAAAGCAGCAGGCAGAGGTCATTTTTGCTCTTGAAGATGATAAAGTCATCGGATTTGCATTATTTTTCCTAAGTTTTTCAACCTATATCGGAAATGTGAATCTTCATCTGGAAGACCTTTTCATTGACCCCGAATATCGGGGAAAGGGTTACGGCAAGGCAATGCTTAAAAGACTGGCCAAAATAGTCGTTGATAGAGGTTATGGAAGATTTGAATGGACCTGTCTTTCATGGAACAAGTCAAGTATTGACTTTTATTTATCTTTAGGTGCAAAACAGAAAGACTGGAACGTTTTCCATCTTACAGACAAAGAATTGGAAAAATTAGCCAATGAATAACTGAAAATTTACATAACCCTTTTCAGTATTGCAAACATTATTTTTGAAAATGTCTTTTTGACTATTCCCAATTTTACTTCAGGTGCAAAATCATGGTTTACCAAACCTGTTTCAAACCAGTATTTTTTATCCGCTTCAATAGGATCTTCCATCAGTGCCATTCTTTTCCAGACATCGAAAAAAATGATGTCCATTAATTTTGGAGAATGCAATTTTTTTGATTCAACATCCTGTGCAAATTTACGTGCAACCTTATCAATAGCTTCCTTATCCAGTGAATCTTTTCCGCCGCGTTTGAATGTAATTTTATAGACCTTATTTACACCCCAATGCCTTTGTGTTTCATCCATATATTTGGCCGTGTCCTTGTCACCCGCTCCTGCGGTTGTCACAATCACCAGTGCCTTTTTGGTAAAAAATGCAGGCCTGTGATAAAAATAGGCCACATGGTCAAAGAAATTCTTTAAAAGACCTGTAACATTCATTGCATATACCGGCGAGGTCATTATGATTCCATCTGCATTTTGCATTTTCTCTACAATCGGATGAACCCTATCGTAATGAGGGCATTTTTCCTCCCCTTCCATAATGCATTTAAAGCATCCGTTACATGGAGGAATATTTTCCTTGATTAATTGAATTTCTTCAAAATCACCTTTTAAACTTTTTTTAACCTGCTTTACAACTGCCCATGTATTTTTCTTTCTTGGAGAACCGTTTATAATTACATATTTCATTCAAACACCTAACTGACCTTCCAATACTAGTTTTTTCCTATATTCAAACTGTCTGTCAAATTCATCAACCTCATCAGCATTAACGTTGAACACATCAGGATTATGAAAAATTGCCAGTTCCTCTGACAATTCATCTTCATCAAACACTTTAATCATGAAAAACGGATTTTCTTCTTCCAAATCAGTTCCATCAAGATAAATGTTATATTTTGATGCAGATACAAAGCCAAATATCCGGTAATAATTTTCATCACCTATCACGAAAACATATGGATATTCTTCAGCCAAATCCAATGTGTATCTGATCAGTTTTGTTCCAAGTCCCTGATTTTGATAATCCTTTGCAATGGCTACAGGACCCAATACAACTGCATCCTCTCTTTGATTTTCAAACTGAAGATATCCTTTGGAATAACAGATGTGGGCTATTATTTTACCATCCTCTTCAATGACATATGCCAGATTCCTGATGAAACTTTCATCATCCCTTAACTGATGCACGATGAAGTGTTCAAAAGCACCCGGCCGATATATGTTCCAGAATGAATCTCTAACCATTTTTTCAACTTCCAAATAATCGGCCTCTTCTTCCAGCCTTATTTTCATGATTCCTCCTCAATTTTAACCGAATCAAAAATTATTCTTGCATGTTTTTTTGTCTTTTCCATAAATTCATTTAGGAATTTCTCGTCATCTTCAGGGTAATTTATTATGAAGTGCTCATACAATAGAAACATTCCATAATAGAAAAATGATTCTGACAGCTGTTTTACATCACAGTCTTTTATAATTAATTTTTTATCTTTCATCAGATTAAACAGATTAATCCAACCATGAACCGGAGCTTCAATAACTGCACTTTTCAGGAAGTTTTTTACATCGTCATTGTGATATGATTCGATTAGCATCAATCTTGTTATCTTCATCATTTTTTCTTCATATAGCTTTCCCATAAATGCATCGCAGCCCGCATTGTAGAAATAGTCAAATCCCTTGTCCAGATTCAGGCTGGCCTGCTCTATCGGAATATCATCACTGACCATTTCTTCAACATAATAATCCAAAATAGCTTTCAAAATGGCCTGTTTATTCGGATAATGATTATATATGGAGCTTTCCCTTATTCCAACTTCTCCGGCAATTTGTCTTATGGAAACGCCATCATATCCGAATTGTGAGAACAAATCTATCGATACATCAAGAATCCTGTTTTTAGTCATTTAACGAACACCTGTTAGTTTACATTAACATTTTTGATTTCAACATATTTAAAACTAACGAGCGTTAGTATGATTTTCATCCCAAATCAATTTAAAAAATGACACCAGACCAATACCTGCAGTTATTATTTCAATGACTGAAGATGAGAAATCAAGGATTGCAAGGAAATAAACAATATAGAAGAACTCGTTTACAATGAAACTAAGTTTGATCCATTTGATTTGCTTAAGCATATAGTTGCAGATTGTAATCTGGACAATTGCAATTATCGGAAGAAGCCCTATAAAACCCATTGTATTTACCAGCAGACCCAATGCTACAGACAATACAACGAAAAATACTGTCCAGTTTAAGGTTAACCTGTCCTTGTAAACCATCATATTTCTTGTAGCGGCTATTGCCATTGTGGTAACTCCTGTCCAGGAATAAAAAAAGAATGAAGATATCATAAGGACAAATGCATTCAGGAACTGATGCTTATATGCTTCCTTTTCATCATTGACCACCATGCTTAAAATGAGAAAAATCCCGGCAATCAGTGATATTGCATTTCCTATGATGATATTTATTGGCAAATTCATTAATTATAACATTTATATTTTTTAAAATAAATAGTAAACTTATGGAAATTACTGCAAGCGAAATGAGAAAGTCAATAGAAAAAATTTATGAAAGACTTGACAGCGTCACACCTGTTGATTTTGACTGCGGAAAACTCTGCGGTGAAGTATGCTGCGTTTATGATGCAGAAGATTACAGGAACGAAGAACTGGCACTGTATTTGCTTCCGGGCGAAGAGCTGATGTATGAGGATTCCCCTGATTTTGAACTATATTATATCGATTCATCAGAAATCAAATATCCCCACTCCTGGAAGGGTCAGATATATCTTGTAAAATGCACAAATCCGCCTAAATGCGACAGGTCAATCAGACCAATCCAATGCAGAACATTTCCACTTATACCACACATGGACAAAAAAGGAGAGTTCCACCTAATTTTTGACGAATCCGAATTTCCATACAAATGTCCGATTGTCCATGACCACATTAAATTGAATGATGATTTTGTAAAGACAACCTACGAGATATGGATGATACTGATGGCCAATCCTTTAGTTTATGATTTGGTTGATATGGACTCCAGAATGAGAGACAACAGAAAAGTTGACTATGAGGTAGTTATTTAAATAGCTTGAACACATACTATTATCATGATTAAAAAACTCATTATACTTTTACTGGGATTATTTATTTTAATGAGCACAGCCAGTGCCATTGACTCATCCAACTGGACAAATGCAACCGTCGGCTATGAAACATTCAAAATACCTCCTCAATATGAAAATCCATACAAAAGTGACTTCCATATGTATGAATTTGACGAAGACATTGACGTGTTTACAATCAGATTCGTCAATCCAAATATAATGAGTCTGTACGGTTACTATATGGAGCAAAATTCCCATATCAAAAAGGTTAAGATTGCAGGACACGATGCAGTTCATTTCATGAGTTATGATGATAATATCGAGAAAAACAAATCAAAATTATGGTTTTCATCAGGTGAGGAATTCTACTATATCTCATGGCTTGGTGAAAACATAACACCAGAGATTAAAGAGGTCGTAAAAAGCTGTTCAGATTCCAAATTTTCCCATGATGAGTTTTATGATATTCTTTCTGAAGAATTTAAAAATTATAAGATTGTCAATGCGATTGAATCACAAAGAAATGATTATCCTCAAGATAACAGACATCATTCATTCTTCTCTGTGGGAACCAATGGATACAGCGTTGGAGTAATGAATTAGAGAAGCTAAAATGCTCCTCCACCTCCACCACCTGATCCCCCTCCAAAGCTTCCGAAGCTTCCTGAATCAGAAGAGGATGTGGTGCTGCCAGCACTGCTGTGTGCATGATAAAATGTATGGTATCCATAATAATGGTAAAGGAACACACCGTCATCATAATCACTGACATTAGGTACATGAAGATTCATGGCTTTTTCTACACTTTTAGCTACTCCAAGAGAGGTTCCATAAATCAGGTACTTCTTCCAAACAACTATTGATTCCGGAGGGTGTTCGTTAATTAAACTGTTGTCCTTTAGGAATTCCTTAAAGTTTTTCCATTTGAGATAGAAGACTCTGCCCTTTTCAGTCCATTGTCCGAAGATATCATCTGGAAGCATTATTACAATAAATGAGAATATTGCAAGTGCAATTCCGCCACCTATTGCAAATATTCCATTGCGGAGATTTGTAAATAATCCTAAAATGAATATGATTATGCC
>NZ_JBGULU010000021.1:0-16684 GCF_045116495.1 Methanobrevibacter sp.
ATATTTAAATTTTAATAAAATATATTTGAAAAAAAGATAAAATAAAGGTTAAACCTTTATTTTTTTATAGTAATTTTATTTGAAATAGTACAACCGCCATAACTGGAAGTTATTGTGTATTTGCCCACTTTTAAGTTCTTAAGGGACAAAGTTGCAATACCTTTATTATTTGTTTTTGCAGTGTATTTTTTGTTTTTCATTTTAAAGGTAATTTTCTTGTTTTTCAAGATTTTACCGTTTTTATTAACCAACTTAACTGTAAATTTAGTGGTCTTAGCTTTTTTCTTGGAAATGTTTTTAGCTGTCAATGTAGGTTTGAAAACAATTTTATTTGATGTTGTATAACCGTCGAATGTAGCTTTAATGGTATATGTACCTGCTTTTAATTTAATAGAATAGGTTGCATATCCATTAGTAGTGGTTTTTACTTTTTTAGATTTTCCATTACTAAGCTTAAAGTATACATATTGTCCTGAAACCGGTTTTCCATCAACATCCAAAGCGCGAACCTTATATTTTACAGTATTACCATAATACACTGAATAATTTTTACCGCCGGTCAGCAATGGCTTTTGGATTACTTCCAGAGTTGAAGCTGTATTAGCATCATTATAGTTTTCCACACCGCTGACTACTGCAGTTATGGTATGATTTCCACCTTCCAATGAAACAGGAACTGCATAATTAAGTGTTGCCACACCATTTGCAACAACCGCTGTACCCATTGGTGTCGCTCTTCCAGCAGAATTCAGTCTGTTAAATTGAACGACTGCACCGTTAATCTTGTTTCCAAATTCATCTACAACAGTTGCAGTTATATTTCCACTATCTCCTTGCTGAATGGAAACATAAGGCACATCAATTACAATATTTCCATTGGATACTGTGACCGGTACATCAATTGTTTCGGACTTATAATCTTCCTTGGACACTTTTGCAGTAAACGGATATTGGGCAGGAGTGTAAGACTCATCAAGTTTGTATTCAATTGTAGCTATTCCACCAGATACAGTTGACTGTCTAACGCCTCCATCAACATCATAAAAGTCTACAGTAGCTCCATTCAAGTCATTACCCAGAGTTATGACAATATTAGCTGTGCCTCTGTAAGGAACATTAATTTCGTTAACTTTTGGATTTGCAACATATTTGTAATTACCTGAAACATTATTGTTTTCTGTGTTGGAAACAGCTTTGTTTCCAATTCCTTTTTCACAGTCTAAATAATTATCAGCAATGACATTTTCAATTGCTTCATTGTCTAGAAGTATTGCATATCCTTTTTTGGAAGTTACCTCATTTTCTTCGATGTAATTCTCGGTTGAATTGGACATTAAATAAATTCCTGCATTGCCTGTTCCGATAGAATCTAAAATTTTAACTGTTAAATCTTCACCGTTACCATTAGCATTGATTTTATTATCTTTAATGCTGTTTTTGTTACCATTTACGAAAATAACACCATATACATCTTTACCATTTGCATTGACTATGTTATTCCATACAACATTATCACTTGAACCGTATCCTTCAATTCCATAAATTGCCTGAGAGTTCAAAGTAAGATTATTGTTTTTAACAGTTGATTTTTGAGACATTTCAAAGTAGATACCGTATGCTGCTGCGTCTGAATCAATATTGATAACATTGCCTTCGACTGAAGTGTCTTCTGATTCATCACCGATGATTATTCCTTCAACACAGTAAATTCCATCAAGAGTTATTTGATTTCCAATGAATGCATTGTTGGTTGCGCCCTGGCCTTGAGGAGCACTGTGACCGGTATAATATCCCAATACGCCCATTCCATAAATGTAGTTGTCTTTGGATTTTACGAATACATTATTGTCTGAAATGGTATTGTTGTGGCAGTTGAAGTATAAGTCGATACCTACAAGTGAATTTTGAGATGATTTGTTTCCGGTTGTGGATTGCTGATCGGCTAATTTTGAGGTGACGTTTACATCGTTTCCAGAAATTATATTGTTAGATGAGTATAATAATAAGATTCCATAGGTTTGATAAATTTCTGAAACAACATGTGCACTATCAGTAGTATATTCATTACCGTCTACACAATAACGGTTACCATCAATAACAAGCTCATTACCATCCAAACAATAAGACTTACCATCAATAACAAGCTCATTACCATCCAAACAATAGGCATTTCCATCAATGGTCAGTTCATTACCATCCAAACAATAAGACTTACCATCAATAACAACTTCATTACCATCCAAACAATAAGACTTACCATCAATAACAAGCTCATTACCATCCAAACAATAGGATTTTCCGTCGATGGTCAGTTCATTACCGTCTAAACAGTAGCGTGTTCCTCCGATGACAAACTCATTGCCGTCGATGCAATAGCTAGTGCCGTCAATTACAAACTCATTACCATCCAAACAATAAGACTTACCATCAATAACGAATTCATTACCATCCAAACAATAAGACTTACCATCAATAACAAGCTCATTACCATCCAAACAATAAGACTTACCATCAATAACAAGCTCATTACCATCCAAACAATAAGATCTTCCGTTGATTACAAGTTCATTTCCGTCAATGCATTTTTCAGGTGAAAACTGATAGGATTCTCCAGTACCAGTTGTACGGATTGTATTATTAGCAAAAATACACTCTTCACATGCGTATGAGAGTAATGTAAAAGTCAAATAATCCCCTTCAGAAATCAATACGTTATTTATAACATCAATATCGCTGGATTGTAATAAATAAATTGCATAAGCAGCTTTAGGGTCACTGACAGTAATATGGTTATTCATAATTCTGACACCAGGAGCCTGATTTACAAAGATACCCCAAGCGTTTACCCTTTCGGCTTTTTTATTTATTATGGTTAAATTTTCAATCAATACATTACCGGAAGTGACTTTGAAAGTGGAATTGTAAAATATCGGATTTTGACCAGTAATTTTAACCGCTTTTGTGACATATATCACTTCATTGGAAAAGGTTCCTTTAAAGTTTAAAATATCAGTATCATTAATTTCGGAAGTCAAACCACCGTTATCATTAATATATTCACGAATATTTTCCGGAGTGATTGTATGGACCGTTCCTTTATAAATATAAGTAGGTTTGGAAGAATCAATTACTCCTGCTGGAGAATTAATCAAACCTCCACCAATAATCTTATTTGACTCAACATCTATTTCAGATGTATCCTCTTGAACTCCAGAAGCATCAATTGCATATTTATTATTGGTATAAATGACATTGTTTACAACAGTTACATTTTTCGGCATTCTTTTTGAACTTAATTTTTCAATTAAAATACCAACACCTGAAACTGAAGTAATGTTGTTTCCGTCAACAAGCAATCCAGAACCTTCATCTTTTTGATAAACACCTGATCCGGATTCTGTGAAAATAACATTATTTCTAATAATAACATTGGAACCACTAGCTACTATTCCTCTTCCTTTATCGGTTACATTAACACCATTGTTTTCCACAACAGAATCATCAAGAGCAGTGATTCCTGCTCCGGTGGATATTACTTTAGCTCCAATAATATGGTTATTTGAAACTAATGAATTGTAGGAAGCTACAATACCGTATTCTCCTCCGGATTCAACACCAGGATTATTATAATCAGCTCCTGTGAGATTAATAATCATATTATCAATTATTGTATTTCCCGCCTCTGAAGTGGAAACACCTCTATAACCTCCAATAACTGTATTGGATTTGATTATGTTTTTTTCACCCATTACCTGAATACCGTATGCCCATGAAGTAGGCAATACATTATAATGGACAGTGTTATTGAAAATCATATTATAATTAGATTTACCGCCTTTTAAAGGCCCACCGGAATAACTGGATAAATAAATTCCGTTTGCATCATCTGCCTCAACATGGTTATTGGCCACATAATTATAATGGGAACCGCTGAGAATTAGAGGCGGTGTGGATCTTGTAAAACTACCATGTCCATAAGTAATTCCATATGCCTTTAAGTTATTGTCTGTTACATTATTGTAATTAGCGCCGTTTGCCAAACAAATACAATATGATGACCTTCCAGTGTTATTTATAACACAATTACTGACTGTACAGTTACTTGCGGAGTTTAAAAATATACCATATGTTTCATCTTTTGTATTTGCAATATTCAAATTAGCTATAGAACTTCCAGAAGCTCCACTCAATAATGAAATCATTGAATTTTTCAGTGAATTGGTAGATGTTCCGGCAACATTTACTGTCTTGTCAAAAATAAAGGTTTTGCCTGAAAAGCTTCCATCAAGTAAAACTGTATCTCCAGAGTTTATTTTTGAGGATATTGCTTTTCCATCAACTGAACTGAAATATTGATTATAATTATCTTCTGTGATAGTATGTGAAGATGCACCAATCTCATAATCCTTTTCAATAGCTACAACATCTTCTGAACTATTTGAACTATAACTAATATCTTTATCAATGGATAAACTAACCGTATCCTGAATAGCTCCATTACTACTTAATTCTGTCATGTTTCCATCATCTGCAGCGCTAACTGCACAAATAGAAACGACAAGCAGCAATAAAACTAAAAAAATATTAATTTTTTTAATCATTATTATACCTCATCAATATTAAATTATAATATATTTAAAAAGTCCAACTAAATTAAACTTTAAAAAATATCTATTATGACATTATTTATAACAAGATATAATATTTAAAAATTACTGAAATATTAAAAATATTAAAAAAAATAAAAAAAAGTTGATGATTAAATTAATAATCATCATAATCGTCGTTATTATCACGCCAGTATCCTGCTAAGAATATTACAATCAATAGAATAACTGCAATAACTACAAATATTGGCATGCTTGATTCAGTTGCACTAGCTGATTTGGATGTAGATTTTTCAGAAAGCTCATAAGATTTAGCGCCACTAGCACCAGATTCTCCAGAAGATGAATCTTGAGAAGATTGTGAATCTGCAGCAGATTTAGCATCTCCAGTTGCAGATGGTTCAATACCAAAAGCTGTTTGACCACCGTCGTTAGATCCATCAGATTGTTCTTGAGAAGTATTATTGGTTAGTGTATTCGCATTTTTATTACCGTCATCAGATTGCCCATTGTTATTTCCGTTTTGGCCTTGGTTACCATTTGAATTTTCTTCCGCTTGATATAATGGGTCAGTGTTTGTAGCTTGAGCGAGAATTTCTGCGAATTTTTGCTTTTGAGCAGGAGTTAGTGAACTTAATTGAATAATTTCTGAATTCCATGCAAGATTTTTACAAGTGTGGTGACAACATGCCACACCATAATCAATAACGCTTTGCATGTAGGTATCAACTAATTTCTGAACTGTGCTTGAATCTCCGTCCCATATGCCCTGCTGAGCCATATAAATCATCCAAGCAGTGGAAGATTGTGCACCTGCAGCAAGCTGAGAGTTGGTTACTCCCGAATCAATTTTCATTATGGTTTCTGCTAATTGATTACCCAATTGCTTATTTAAGTTTCCTCCACCTATTACAGTACTTGCATAGAAGTTTTGGAATCTGGAGGCATAGGAGTTCATTCCACCAGGAGTGTTAACTAATGCGTTGTAATATTGTGGATTTAACAGCATACTTCTAACTTCAAACTCTATTTCTTCCTCGTAAGTTCTTGAAATATAATTGTTTTTGTTCCTGATATCGAAAAATGATGTATCTGGTCTGGCTTTACCGGATTGATTTTTCAAAACATTTGCAGCATTATATAAACCTCCAAACCAATCGTAGTAATCGTCTGAATCGAATAATCTCCATGAACTGTCAAAGTTTTGAGTAACTACATCAACATTTTCAAGTAAATATTTATAGTTTTCTTTCTGATTATTAACTACAATATTACCTTTTTCATCGAGAGTCCATGAATAGGATACTTTGCTTAAATAAATATCCATAGCATATTCATTAACAGATGAAATACTCCAATCTGCAGTGTTTGGAATAAGGTTTGACATTCCAGTTCCTTCTAATACATTACCTGGAAGACCAAATAATCTATCCAAAGTAGGATTTTCTGCATAATGTTTTTTAACATAATTATTGGTTTCATCCTCACCGGTAGCATTTAAAGCTAAGTTAACTGAAGTTAACATCCAAGTAATCCAATCCTTATTATTTGTAACCATACTGGCGAACACATCAACTCTAGGCCTATTTAAGACTGTACCATTTTCAAATGTTACTGTAAGATTCTCAAGAGGCAATTGCTCTACACCCAGAACTTTACCGTTATCTGCCCATACAGGTTTACATCCTAAAAGATACATGAATTCCGCAACACCAATACCTTCAGTTCTTGATATTTCAGTACCCCACAAAATCAATGAAGTTAATTCCGGCCATTTGCCGTGCTGCTCATAGTAATTTGCCAAAAGCATATTAACAATAGTAACTGCAGACTCATAAGCTGCCTTAGATGGCATTCTTGTTGGGTCTGATGCATATCCGTCAAATCCAGTAGGTATTGAATCACCATAGGAAGGATCAGCAAATAATCCTGATTTTACATATGAACCATTTAACGAACGCATAATCGCATTCCATTCATTATTTCTATGAATATTAGCAATAATGTCTTCACAGTAACTAGTTGAATTATATAATGCAGTGCCTTTTTTAATACCTAACTGCTTATTCAATTCAGCAGCTGAAGTGCCGTTGACCAACTTGGAAACATAGTCTTTTAAGAAGGAAGTAATCTTTTCAACTTCATCGGCATACCTGAAATCTTTTTGCATATCCTTATAGAAACTTAAACCTGCTAATTTCGGATAAAGGAATTCAATCAATTGGTCATAAATTTTTGTTTGGGAAGTGACAATTGTTACAACTTCCTCTATTAATTCATAACCGGTTAATATTTTACCGAGAGTGTGAAGACCAAAAGTATTGAAATCATCTTCCATAGCGTCCAAGTAATGGTGCAATTCATCAATCCAATCCTGGAAAGTCTCGTTGCTTGACATATTTCTAAAACCTAATTCCGGAGCCAATTCCAGAATCATGCTTTTATATGATTCGGCATTAGAAGTTACATTTAAACTTAATTGTTCTTTATAGTAATTGATATAATTTTTTAATGTAGTATAATTACCATATAACTCAGATGATACCATTGCAGGAGTCATGTGAGTGATTAATAAAGCAGAACTTCTATCTCTAGCAACCATAGCTTCACCAGGGTTTGACACAATATAAGGATAAACTGTAGGAATTAAAGACAATTCAAATGTCCAATCTCCCGGAAATGCACCAAGGTTAATACCTGGCAACCATTCCAAAGTTCCGTGAGTTCCCATACTGACAATAGCATTAATCTTTGCAGTTTTTTCCATCCATTTATAAAATGAAACATACTGTTGGTGAGGAGGAATAACCAAACTGTGATAATCTTGAACTTCCTCCCAACCTCTACTTGGCTGGAAAGTGATGAAAACATTACCGAACCAAACACCTGGAATTACAATGTACTTGTTCTTATATACCATTGCAGGACCTAAATTATCTCCCCAATAGCTCATAAGATCATTGTACAACTTATCCCTTATATCTGAAGTTAGATATTCAAAATCTTCAAGGGATATCAGTTGATGATGCTTCATTAATGTATCCCAGTTTTCTTCAACATATTTTTCAAGCAGACCGCTTGCCCATGAACCCTTGTTGTTCATGTCAAATATGATTTGAGTCAAATTATATAATGAAATGAAATTTGCAATACTTCCATTGATTTTGTAGCCGGTAGTTGAATTGATGAGTATTTCGTAAGTGTTATTGTAGTAATTCAAATACTCGACAGACCCTCCAATATCATAGCCTTGAATATATAACTGGACAAGCAGCTCATATGCACTATAAAATACATCCAGATAAGATGCACCTATCTCAGCTTTACCCGGAGGGTAATTATAAAGCATTATGGCTACTTTTTTATCAGAATTATTCAAATCATGCAAATCAGCCCATTTACAGTTTAACTGAACCATTTTATCCACACCATCCTGAATAACATGGGATTTTCCTAAACTGTCAACCCAGGATAATGCGACTTGACCGAATACACCTTCAAAACTTGGATAGGTAACCATATATGTCCATTCAACTTGAGGTCCCAATTCACTGTTGTAACTGTATTCTGAAATCTCAACGATTCCCTTCAATACATGCAAATCAATATCTGTCAAATCAGGTTCTGCAGTACCGTTGGCATAATCCAATGACCAGCTGCATAATGAATTTATGGCAGATATTCCAACAGTTGAAAGATTGGCTATCTTATTTAAAATTGAAGACATTGGCGGTTGAGTGCCTGTTTTAAATACATTAAATGCAGGCCTGCCATTTGCTTCGTAACCTCTAATCAATGCATCGGATACCTCTTCACCACCATAATAGGAAGCAATTGCTATGAAAGATTTGTCAGGATGGAATTTAGCGATATAATCGTTTTCAAACTTTTTAAACAATGCTGTAGGATCCAAGACCTTTGTTAACCATTCAACATAATTTTCTGTCATCCAATTTAAACTACCATCGGAACTGTGAGTATAACCCGGATTTTCGCGAATCCATGAATTAATTAAAACTCCTTCAGGAACCAATGTATACAGTCCTAAATCAGGATGATAAAAACCACATTCAGGAGACATTAACGGAGCATTATTCTCATCAAGAGTCGGATTAGAATACTTAGAAGGATTAATCAAATAACGAACATAATCAAAATAATTTTTCATATTGCTCTGAAGGATATCTGACTCCTCAATATCTCTAGCCTGGAAATAAGAACCTATGTAGGTATTTTCAATTGTATCGTAGGTATTGTTCTTTGGAGAAGCACCTACTATATGCAAACCAGTGTTGTTCAATATTTGCTTTGAAAAGACACTGAACGTATACGCTACATTATAATTCGCATTTGCAGGGGATTTTGCCAAAAGCTCTTTTAAGTACTGTCCTGTAAGAACACTGTATGCGGATTCTGAAAACATGTCAATATGCATGAACTTGGCATATTCAACTAACCATGCCCTGGACTTGTCAAAATCGGTAGTACTGATGTAAGCTACCCTTTTTGACATGTTCATCAAGATGTCGACCTTCTCGTTATGAGAGTTGTAATCCACAAGCAGCAATATGTCCGGAACGAAAATCACATCTTTAATATTCAAGGTACCGCTCTTTTTAGTGAAGTCCAAATCTGTCAGTTTTATCGGTTCATAAGTTGAATAGGAAACTTCCAGTGAGTAAACCTTTGAACCCAGATTTTTTATCACTGCATTACCGTTCGAATCGGTAATTTGTGTTGAAACCAATTTATTATTAGAATCAAAGACCTTGACGGTAGCCCCGGCTAGGTTAATACCATCTTCATCCCAGGTACTGCTGTTTTTGATGTATGAATCCTTTACATTAATATTAATGACATTGTCGTTGGCTGCCAATATCGGACTATCCGCACTTGACGTCAAAACCGCATCATGCGTCACAACAGTAGTATTTTTAGCAACCCCAGATATTGTCTCGTTGGTTTCTGCAAATACACAACCTACAGAGACCAGAAGCAATATAGAAATCATCAATGCAAATATTATTTGATTATTAAGCTTTACCGTATTTTCACCTCCTTTTAACTGATTAATTATAAAGTAATAGTAATAATTATTTACTATAAGTTTAAATTTAATTTGAGAACATATAAAAGTTGCTGAATTTATGCAAAATTTAAAATTTATAATAAAAATATAAGTTCAAATGATATACATTTAAATACTTAAATAACTAAATAAAATTTGCTATTATATTGAGGTGATAATATGCGAAAGAGTATGATAGGTATAATTATATTATCTATAATCTTAGTCGGAATGGTTATCCCAGCAAGTTTTTCAACTAACGATAGCCAAGTAGTAATTACATATGGTGAAACAACTCACCACAATGCGAATTATAAAAATATTGTTGATGATTTCTTTGAAAAACAAGCACATGTTGACATGTACAAAGTAACATCAAAAATAATCACTGCAGATCAAGTAAATAAGATTTCAACTTCAATATCTGGAAAAACTTATGGTTCAGACCAAATATTTTCATCAGCTCTCGTTGATTTGAATGAAAATGACAATCTCGAAGTTAGTGTGGACAAATCTAAAATTACCACAATAACAGGAGACATGTACATTTCAGCATTAAAATCAGCAGGAATCACAGCAGGTCATGTTTATGTAACAAGTCCTGTAACCGCAACAGGTGAATCAGCACTTGCAGGCATAATGAATTCATATGAAGAAATTACCAATGTTAAAATTCCAGAGCCTGTAAAAGAAGCTGCAAACAACGAAATCTACACACAAGCAGAAATTGTTGAAAATTCAAATGTTAGTGCTGAACAATTAACAGATTTGGTTGATGATGTAAAAGAAACCGTTAAAGAGGATAATGTTACAGACCACCAAACTATTGTAAACATAATCGAAAACTACACAGTTGTAAACAACATTAACATTACAAACAGCGATGTAGAAAACCTTGCAACAAGTATTGAGCAAATACAAAACGTGCAAGGAGACATAACCAACTACACTTCAGAAGTGTCTGGCATGTTTAATAATACTACTGATGATAAAAATCCTGTAAAAGGATTATTTGATGGACTATTTAACTGATAGTCCATGCATTTTTTTATTTTTATCCAAAAATTAATTAATCTATTTTTTATATATTATTACTATAATTTAATGAAGTGTATTTATGAAATGGAAAATTGGCAATGTAAAAATTGATAATCAAATTGTTTTGGCGCCTATGGCAGGAATCTGCGATTCAGCATTCAGAAGGATAGTGAAATCCATGGGCTGCGGGCTGATTGAAACTGAAATGGTTTCAGACAAAGCCATAATGTATGACAATTACAAGACAAAAGAAATGCTTTACATGACAGAAGAAGAAAGGCCAATTTCCCAGCAGATTTTTGGAGCAGAAGCAGAATCGTTTAAAATAGCTTCCAAATTCATTCATGAAAACATGAAACCTGACATTATTGACATTAACATGGGATGTCCTGTAAAAAAAGTGGCTGTTAAAAGCAAGGCAGGAAGCGCCCTTTTAAAAAATCCTACAAAGGCTGAAGAGATTGTTAAAGCCGTCGTAGATACCGTGCCTATTCCAGTTACAGTAAAAATCAGGAGTGGATGGAGTAAAAATAGCATTAATGCAATTGAAATGGCAAAAATGGTTGAAGATGCAGGTGCATCAGCAATAACCCTACATCCACGTACCCGAGAAGACAGATACGACACGCCAGCAGACTGGTCACTGATAAAACAAGTAAAAGAAGAAGTTTCAATACCTGTAATCGGCAATGGCGATATATGGACATGCTATGATGCTAAACGAATGCTTGATGAAACCGGCTGTGATGCTATAATGATTGGTCGGGCAATCAGGGGAAATCCTTGGCTGGTTAAACATTGCATCGAATATCTGGATGATGGAAAAGAGCCTGAAAGAGTCAGCGCTGAAGAAAAAATAAGTATGGCAAAAAAACATGCCGAATTACTGATTGATCTAAAAGGCGAAGAAATAGCCATTCCCGAAATGAGAAGCCATGCCGCCTATTATTTAAAGAATCTTCCCGGAAGTTTTGAAATCAAACCAAGAATTTTTAAAGCAAATACAAAAGAAGAACTGTTCAGCCTATTGGATGAATATCTTACATCCTATAGGGAACATAGGAAAAAAGACTCAAATTAAACCAATTTTTTTAATTCTTCAAGATTTATATGTATAAATTCTTTATTTTTTGAATCCGCCAATATCTTAAATTGCTTGTTATTTGTTTTTCGGTAAGCTTCATTCATTAAAACCTGCAAATCATCAATATTGCTATTCAATAGAATATTCAATTTTTCCTGATGATTGCTATCCAAATTTTCCAAATATTCTTTGACCTTTGGTTCAAACTTTTTTACCAAATTTGATTTTTTTCTGGCCATCCTTTTCAGTATAAACGTTGGTGCTAATTTTAAAAGATTCTGATACTCTAAAACATCATCACATGTAAGTTCACCCATTAGCAAACCTCCTTTTACTACAAATAACTTTTATTAAACAACTATCAAGTCGAAATATTTTAATACTAATAATTATTTAATTTGAATCCTTATTAAATCTTTTGAAATTTGGACAATAACACCTTGAATTGGAAATAATAATATTTATGGCATATTTTTGCCAATATGGCAAAAATCTGTGATTTACAATCCCATAAAAATTTGGACCATACGTTCAGCGCCTATAAAAATAGACCCCAGCATCATGATTCCTGCAATTGCAATTGCAATAAACCAAATTTTTGCATTCCACTTTAAAACTTTGGTTCCGTCTAAGCTATAAAGGGGAAACAGGTTGAATGTAGCTAAAAAACTATTGACAGAAAATCCAACACCACTGACTAAATATATTAAATGAAAAATTCCTGAGTAAAATCGTAAAGGATATATTAAAGCCACAATAGCTAAAAATACTAATGCAAGACCCATATTGGCCATTGGCCCTGCAATTAAAATCCTGCCGTTTATTTCATCGCTTCGATTTTCCGGATGAATCTGAACTGTGCCGGGAGATGCAAATACAAAACCAAAAAATGATGTAACGAATGCTATTGCTAATCCAAGAGGCCACAATTTAAATTCAGCATCACAACTATATTTCATTGCAATATATTTGTGGCCAAGCTCATGCGATACAGATCCGATTACCACACCAATAATAATTATAGGTAAAATTGAAATGATACTTTTATGGTTAAATCCTGCAGTTGCTATTGAAAAACAGATTGTAAGTACAATAAATGCAATTATTAAATCCCGTATTTCTTTTTTTGTATATACCAACATAAATATCAATATCTAGTTTCACATTTAAATTTTTTTTTCTTTAAACCATTGCATCAAGATAAAAATTTTGAATAAATTGCATAATATTTCAAAATCATTTACTGAAAAATCAGCATTTTATGTAAATTATACCTTGATTAATTCCATTTTAGTAAATTATATATACAAATATCCATAAAGACTCCAATATAGGGCTTTTTAGTTTATTAATGACATATTTTTTTAACATGCCCGTTAAAATTGTCTATATAGATTACTGCCCAAAATAAAAGAAATAAAACATTTTATTAAAAAATAGAGGAGATTAAAATGGATATCAAAAAAATAATAGCATTGGCCATAGTCATTTTAGCAGTATTTAGCTGTTTAAGTGCTGTAAGTGCCGGATTGTTTGACTTTTTAGGAGGCGACAAGTATTTGGAAGGTGACGGTGCACAAGTTAAAATACCAAGTACCTTTTCCATTGACGATAAAAAGATAGTTGCAACCGGAAAAGACATTAATATAACATTTACCGCACAAAAACACTCAGATGAAAAATTTGAAGACGAATTCTTTGCTGCCATTAAAAAGTATGGTAAAGACGTAGGATATGAAAACGTAACCAACAAAACAATAAACGGATATACCGTGCATGATTTTGCAGCACATTCAGACAAACTCAAAAATTTAACTGCACCAACAGTAGTTGAGGGAAGTGATTCAGCTACAATAACATACCCGCCAGAGATTGCAGCACCTTTCGATGACCCTGTTGACCATTTCAGAGCAGTTACATTTATCAAAGATGGAAAAGAAAATAAATTAGTTATTTTCACAAATAATGCCACTGCTAGCTTATACACTCCAGAAATAGAAGGTATTATTGACAGTGTTGGCCCTATGGAAAACAAGTAAATATAATGATTTTTAGAATAACTTCTAAAAATCCTTTTTTTATTTTTTGGTTAAAGGTTTTCAATTTAACATTACCCTTGGATTTTTCTCCCAAGAAAGTTTCCAATTTCCTTTTGATTTTTTCATGATATTTTTTTAAGCTTATGCAAATATTATTTGAAATATCCCGTTAGCGGACAACTACCAAACAAAATTTATAAATGTTGTGATACTCAACATATCATCAAGTGATAATATGAGGCAAAAAATTATTTTATTTACAATCATCCTAATCGTTTTTGGATTAGGGATTAGTGAAGTGACTGCAATCAGTGATGCAGAAACGCAAGCAAACAATATTTTAAATAAAAACAGCACAGACAGTGATGTTCTAATCGTTTATTTTTCAAGAACAGGTGAAAATTACAATGTCGGAAATGTGGAAGTCGGAAACACAGCAATGGTGGCCTCCTACATCAAGGAATATTTGAAAGCCGACTCATTTGAAATAGTTCCTGTAGATAAGTATCCAGATAACTATGACGAATGTACCAAACTTGCATCAAAAGAAAAAGATGACAATGCAAGACCAAAGATTCAGGGAAAAATTGATAATTTTGATAGCTACAAGACAGTATTCATAGGTTATCCTATTTGGTGGGGCGACCTGCCAATGATAATGTACACCTTTTTAGAAGATTATAACTTTGACGGCAAAAATGTATACCTATTCAATACACATGAAGGATCTGGAGATGCCGGAACATACAAAACAGTCCAATCAAAATTACCAAAAGCAAATGTAAATATTGATGGTTTAGCTATGGACGGGAAAACTGCAAGAAGTGAAGCTGGAAAACAGCAAACAATAAACTGGCTAAAAGAATCAGGTTTTTAAAATGAAAAAGATGGTTGTGGACATTCTATTATTCATATTAATGTTAATGGAATATTCAAAAGTATACCTTCCAGGAGAAATTCACGAAATAATCGGAATATGCCTAATAATACTGGTTATTTTACACTTAATCTTAAATAAAAAGTATTTCAAATCCATTTTAAAAGGAAAATACCCTCTTAAGAGAAGTTTAATGTTGATCATAAACATATTGTTTATAGTAACCTTTTCTGTAACCTGTATAACAGGCATTTTATCAAGCCAGAATATCCTAACATTTCTGAATATTGGAAGCCTTACCACAATCTATCTTCACAAAATTTTGCTTATGCCAGCATAATAGTGCTGGGAATGCACTTAGGCATTAATCTTACCAAATTATTTGATAAAATTGAAAATAAATTAATATATGTTGCAATAATTATATTGGGAATTTATTCAATGATTGCAGTTGATTTCTGGAATCATTTAACAGGAAATTATGGTTTTAGCTTAGTTACTGGAAATATAATTATAAATACACTGGAATATCTATGCATAATTTTAATGATAAGTGCAATTACCAATCTTGCCGTTAATTCTAAAAATATTTAAGCTACAATCATTTCCAAAAAAAGAAAAAATAACAATTTTAATTCAAATAGTTATCAAATTGCAAATTAGGTTTAAAATTAAAAAACAAAATAATTAATATTTATGGCCTGTTAAGAGTAACCCATATAAAATCGTGTGGGTTACCTATGAAATATAGGCAAAAACTACTTTCATTTCTGACATTTCATTTTAAATAGATAACCCATTATATAAACAATCAGGGTATGCTTAAATAATATTAATAATATAGTAAGATTATAAAAATCTCAGGTGATGAAATGGCCGACAAGTCAGATAAAAAAATCAATTTTAAAGAACATATATTAAGATTTATCCTCGTTACTGTAGTATTATTTTTAATAAATCTTATATTCACACCAAACCACTGGTGGTTCTATTTCCCAATGGTAATAGTTGCAATTATATTAATAGCCAAGTATATAAAAGTCGTTTTTATCGATGATTAACCTTGATACTAACTGAATAGTAAAATATGAGTGATTTCACCTTCTTTTTAAATTATGAAAGTTTAACTATGAAAATAAGCAATGTGTAATTAATATTTATGGCCTGTTAAGAGTAACCCACCAAAAATCTGGTGGGTTACCTATCAAAAATAAGCAAATCCAACCTCAATTTTTGACATTTAAAATTTAAAAAAGAAAAATATTAAAGGATTAATGCAAAATAAAATTAATTAGAAAAAGTGGTTAAAATGTATGAAATTGATGGAATTAATATTTCAGAATTGAACCCAGATAGAGTTTGTCTTAATTGTGTGCATTGGCAAGCTAATATACAATTAAAAGGTGCTGCAGATGGCGTTATTTGTCATTTAGGTAATGGACACACTAATCCAACGGATAGTTGCAGTCAATTTGAACCTGCAAGAACTTCTGATTGCCTACAAAATCCAAATAGTTACCACGATAAATCACAAAAATTACAAGTTTTTAAAAGATTGTGAAAAAATAAGAAATAATTAATATTCATGGCCTGTTAAGAGTAACCCACCTTCTGTTTAACAGCATTCATCTTAGCGTGCTACCTTGCCTCTTACAGGTTGTCATCGGCAACTTTGCTCTTGCATCCTACGGAATGGCCGTTTCACCGCTTCTTTTAATGTCCTCAATTAAATATCATCGTCTACCATTAAAAGCCGTGTCGTTTCTGCTCCAGAGTCATGCTTCTCAGCATACGTTTTTCAACGCCGTAGTTCTGTGTGATGGGCGGAGTTTCCTTAGTTTATATAATAAACCAGCAGCTGTCTTTAACTTGCCATAAAATATTAATTAAAAGTAGCAGGGCCTAGATTTGAACTAGGGATCTCGGGGTTATGAGCCCCGCGGGATCACCAGACTACCCCACCCTGCTATA
>NZ_JBGULU010000022.1:0-6574 GCF_045116495.1 Methanobrevibacter sp.
AAGAAAAGTATTTAAATATAAAGGTTATACTCTTGAAGAATTACAAGAAATGTCTTTAGAGGAAGTTATGAAATTATATCCTGCAAGACAAAGAAGATCTTTAAAGAGAGGATTCTTACCAAGACAACAAAAAGTTTTGGATAAAATGAGAAAATTGAATAAAGAAGGAACTAAAGATGGTCGTCCTGTTGTTGTAAGGACCCATTGTAGAGATATGATTGTTTTACCTGAAATGGTCGGAACTACTTTTGCTATCTACGATGGCCATAATTTCGTTGAAGTTAAAATTACACCAGAAATGCTTGGTCATTACTTTGGTGAATATGCACCAACCAGAAAAAGAGTTCAACACGGTGACCCAGGTATGGGTGCTACTAGATCATCCATGTTTGTACCACTTAAATAAGGAGATTAAAACATGGCTAACAACAAATATGCTTATAATAAAGAAGTTGATGAAGCAAAAACTGCACGTGCTATGGCTAAATCCCTTAAGATTTCTCCAAAACACAGTGTTGAAATTTGCAGTGCAATCAGAGGAATGGAAGTAGTTAAAGCTAAAGCTTACTTGGAAGATGTTATTGGTATGAAAAAAGCTGTTCCTTTCAAAAGACACAACAAAAAAGTTGGTCACAGAAAAGGACAAGAAGGCTGGCCTACTGGTAGATACCCTGTAAAAGCTGCAGAACAAATTTTAAAAGTTTTAGAAAATGCTGAAGCTAATGCAGAGTACAAAGGTTTAGACACTGAAAAATTATTCATTGAACATATTTCAAGTCACAGAGGTGTTATTATACCTGGATACATACCAAGAGCATTTGGTAGAATGACTCCGTTTAACACACCTACTACTCATATTCAAATTGTATTACAGGAGGCTAACTAATGATAGAAAAAGATTTCGTTAAAGAAGGCCTTAGAAGAACCAGAATTGATGAATACTTAGAAAAAGAACTTGAAAGAGCCGGATACGGAGGTATGGAAGTTCAAATTACACCTTTAGGTACCATGGTTATTGTTTATGCTGAAAGACCTGGTATGGTAATTGGTAGAGGTGGAAAAAACGTAAGAACTATTACCAACACTCTTAAAAACGAATTCGGTTTAGACAATCCTCAAATTGAAGTTAAAGAGGTAGAAGTTCCAGAACTTAACCCAAAAATTATGGCTTACAAAATTTCTAATATGTTACAAAGAGGTATGCACTTTAGAAGAGTAGCTTACTCTACTATTCGTAGAATTATGGGTGCTGGAGCTCAAGGTGTAGAAGTTACTATTTCTGGTAAAATCAGAGGTTCTAGATCCGCTGTAGCTAAATTTGTAGAAGGATACATTAAAAAATGTGGTGAACCTTCCACAAGATTAGTAGAAGAAGGATTTGCTACTGCTGAATTAAAACCTGGTGTTTTAGGTATTTATGTAAGGATTATGCCTCCAGAAACTGTATTGCCTGATTCTGTTGAAATTCTTCCTCCAAAAGTTATCATTGAAGAAGATGGTGAAGTCGTAGAAGATGAAGAAATCGATGTTGAAACCGAAGAAATCATCGAAGAGGAAATCATCGAGGAAGTTGAAGATCTTGAGGAATTAGAAGAAGTTGTTGAAGAAGAATCTACTGAAGAAGTAGAAGAAGATGATAGTTAGATACATAAATTTAATTATCTGAAAAGAGTTGGAACAATGGCGATTTTAAGAAGTAAAGAAATTTGGGACATGGAAGTTGATGAGATTCAAGAAAAATTAGTTGAACTCAGAACTGAATTATCCAAAAATGTTTCTAAAAGTGCAGCTGCCGGGGTAACTGAAAACCCTGGAAAAATTAGAGAATTAAAAAGAACAATTGCTCGTGTTCTTACAATATTGAATGAAAAACAGAAGGAGAATTAAATGTCAAAAATCTGTGATGTATGTGGGCTTCCTGAAGAACTTTGTGCTTGTGGAGACTTTGCACGTGAAGTTCAAACTCTAAAAGTTTTTACAGTTAGAAGAAGATTCGGAAAACTCATGACTATTATCGAGGGTATAGATGAACACGATATTGATATTAAAGACCTAACAAAAACTCTTAAAGCAAAATGTGCTTGTGGCGGAACTGCTAAAAATGGTCAAATTGAACTTCAAGGAGATCATAAAGTCAGAGTCAAAGAAGTTTTGTCCGAGTTAGGTTTTTCATCTGACAATATCGAAATTCGTGAATCCAAGAAAAATAACAAAAAAAGGAGATAAATTCATCTAATCGATAAGTTTCAATAAAATTTTGTAATTTTTCTGCATGATTTATTGTAAATGTTATGTTAAGAGATTGGGATTATGATTACTTCAAATAACTTAGTTCATCATGAATTTATTGGATTGAAAGTTCATGTGACAAGTGAGAAGAATAAATCTCTTAATTTAAACGGAACTATCATTGATGAGACAAAGAATACCATTAAGATAGAAGATGAGAATAATTGTGAGAAAATTATTCCAAAGGAAGGTTCAAATTTTGTGTTTGAACTTCCAAACGGGGAAAAAATAGAAATTAATGGTGACATCTTATCAATTCGTCCTGAAGATAGGATAAAAAAAAGATTTAAAAAAATTTAATATGGTGATAATATGGTTGGGCTTAATGTTCAAGAACCTGAAACTACATGCGATGATCCTAACTGCCCTTTCCATGGAACTTTACCTGTAAGAGGTCAAGTTCTTGAAGGTGTTGTTGTTAGTAACAAAGCAGAAAGGACCATTTCTGTAGAACGTAGTTACTATAAATTTATTAAAAAATACGAAAGATATGAAAAAAGAAAATCAAAAATCAATGTTCACAAACCAGATTGTTTACATGTGAATGTTGGTGATTCTGTAAAAATTGCAGAATGCAGACCATTAAGTAAAACTAAACATTTTGTTTTAGTAGAAGTTAAAGGAGAGTAATTAAATATGAAACCATTAACCTCAAGTGTAACTAAAGCATTACCAATAGGAGCAAGACTCCAATGTGTAGATAATACTGGTGCACGTGAAATCGAAATTATTTCCGTAAAAGGATTTAAAGGTGTAAGAAGAAGACTCGACGTTGCTGGTGTTGGGGATTTAGTTGTTGCTTCTGTAAAAAAAGGAACTGCAGATATGAGAAGAGAAATTGTTAATGCAGTTGTAATCAGACAAAAAAAGGAATATAGACGTGCTGATGGTCTTCGTGTTAAATTTGAAGACAATGCAGCTGTTATCATTACTCCTGAAGGAATTTTAAAAGGATCTGAAATTAGAGGTCCTGTTGCTAAAGAAGCAGCTGACAGATGGCCTAGTGTTGGTAGTGCAGCAAGTATTTTAGTATAGGTGAAAAAATGTCAAAACAACCAAGAAAACAAAGAAAAGCTCGTTACAATGCTCCTGCTCACGCACGTGGAAAATATTTAAGTGCTTCTTTAAGTAAAGATTTAAGGGAAAAAGTTGGAAGTAAAACTTTACCTATTAGATCAGGAGACAAAGTTAGAGTACTCCGTGGAGATTTCAAAGGACATGAAGGAGAAGTCCTCAGTGTAGATTATGGTTCATACAAAGTAACCATTGAAGAAGTTACCTTATCAAAACCTGACGGAACTGCTACATTTCTCCCAGTAGACCCATCTAACTTAGTAATTATTGATGCAGATTTAAAAGATGATAGAAGAATAAAAAATAAAGGAGATAATTAATATGGCTAATATGGGATCTAGTAAACATCTTAAAAGATATAAAGCACCAAAATCTTGGCCTATTCATCCTAAAGAAGATACCTGGACTGTAAAACCTTCCCCAGGTTCTCACTCAATTGATGATGCTATTCCATTAACCTTAGTTATCAGAGATGTTTTAAAAATAGCTGATAATTCTAGAGAAGCTAAAAGAATCATTAACTCTGGTAATGTTTTAGTTGATGGAAGAGTCGTAAAAGATTACAAATTCCCAGTTGGATTTATGGACATTATTGATATTCCAAAAACTGGTGAATCTTACAGAGTTCTTTTAGATAGAAAAGGCAGATTACAATTAAACTTAATTGATGATGGTAGTGCTAAATTATCCAAAATTGTTAACAAATCCACAATCAAAGGTGGAAAAACTCAATTAAACCTTCATGATGGTAAAAACCTTATCATTGATGAAGATGCTTATTCTGTTGGAGATGTTATTTCTTTAAAAGTACCTGAACAAGAAATTGAAGAAGTATATCCTTTACAAGAAGGAGCTACTGTTTTAGTTGTTGGTGGTAAACACACCGGTGAGTTAGGTACTGTAACTGAAATTATTGAAAATAAATCTACCAATCCAAATACTATTATCATCGAAAATAGTTCAAAAGATGAATTTTTAACTTTAAAAGATTATGCGTTTGTTGTTGGTAAAGATGCACCAGCAATATCTTTATTGGAGGTTAATAAATGAACCCAATGAATGAAGTACGTATCGAAAAAGCTACCGTTAGTATTGGTGTTGGTGAAGCAGGTGAAAAATTATCCCGTGCTATCACACTTTTAGAAGAAATGTTTGACCAAACTCCTGTAAAAACTTTCTCTAAAGTAACTAACCCTGAATGGGGTATTAGGAAAAAACAACCAATCGCATGTAAATTAACTTTACGCGGTGAAAAAGCTGACAAAGCTATCGATATGGTTTTAGAAGGTATTAGTAGAAATATTAGACCTACTCAATTTGATGCACAAGGAAACCTTTCTTTTGGTATCAGAGAACACATTGATATCCCAGGTATGAGATATAATCCAGATATCGGTATCTTCGGTATGAATGTTTCTGTTACTTTTGAAAAACCAGGTTACAGAATTTCTAGAAGAAAAATCAGACAAAAGAAAGTTCCTCAAAAACATAGAATTTCTAAAGAAGAAACTATGAAATTTATGGAAGAAAATTTCAATGTTAATTATGTAACTGAATAAAGGTGATATTTTGCCAAGAAAATACGGAAAAGCTTCAAAAAAATGTAGCCGTTGCGGCGACCATTCTGCTATGGTAAGCAGATATGGAATAAATTTGTGCAGACAATGTTTTAGGGAAGTAGCTCCTAAAATGGGATTTAAAAAATATAATTAGAGGTTTTAAATATGAGTCTTATGGATCCTCTTGCAGATGCTTTAACTAATATCAGAAATAATGAATTACAAGTAAACGACTCTTGCGTTATTTCTCCTGCATCCAAATTAATTGGACAAGTTTTAAGCACTATGCAAAAAGAGAATTATATTGGTAATTTTGAATATATTGATGACAACAGGGCAGGTAAATTCACTGTAGAATTAATTGGTAACATCAACAAATGTGGTGTTATTAAACCTCGTCACGCTGTTAAAAAAGATGAATTTGAGAAATTTGAAAAAAGATATTTGCCAGCAAAAAACTTTGGTATTTTAATCGTCACAACTCCTGAAGGAATTATGACTCACTATGAGGCTAAGGAAAGAGGAATTGGCGGACGTTTGTTGGCTTACATGTACTAGGTGATAAAATGGTAGTAGCTGCAGCTATAAGGGAAGAAATTGAAATCCCTGAAGGCGTTGAAGTTATAATTGATAATAATGAGGTCGCTGTAAAAGGACCTAATGGAGAAGACTCCAGAAAATTTACTTATCCTAATGTAAGTATTAAAGAAGAAGGAGATAAAGTTATTTTAGAAACTTCTTTTCCAAAAATGAAAGATAAAGCAATGATTGGAACCACTAGAGCACACATCAACAATATGATTACTGGTGTAACTGATGGTTTTGAATATCATATGAAAATAGTAAACGCTCACTTTCCAATGAAAGTAGAAGCTAAAAAAGATGTTGTTGTAATTACTAATTTCCTCGGGGAAAAATACCCAAGAACTGCTAAAGTAGTAGGTGCTGCTAAAGTAGCAGTTAAAGGTGATGAGGTAATAATTACCGGTATCAACAAGGAACATGTTGGTCAGACTATGGCTAACTTAGAACAAGCAACTAAAATTAGAGGAAGAGATCCTAGAACATTCCAAGACGGAATTTACTTAACTAGCAAAGAATAGATTTGGTGATTTAAATGGCTAATAAAAGATTTAAAAGACAAGAATATGCTCGTTATAAAAAACTAGGAATCAAATGGAGACGCCCTAGAGGTAAAACCAGTAAAATGAGAAGATATGAAGCAGGAAAACCTGCAATGCCTGCTATTGGTTACAGAACCCCTAGAGCTTTAAGGGATTTACACCCTTCAGGGTACAACGATGTTCTTGTTCACAATATGAAAGAATTAGAAGACTTAGACCCAGCAACTGATGCTGCAAGAATAAGCGCTTCTATTGGTAAAAGGAAAAAAGCTTTGATGTTAGAAAAAGCATCAGAACTCGGAATAAAAGTTTTAAACAAATAGATATTCATATTTATAAGTTAAATCAATTCCGGGGCTTTATTTGAATTGATTTGACTGTTTAAATTAAAAAATTAAAATAAGGGAATTTAGATATTGTCTAAATTTATCAGCTATGCTGAATGGAGGATTATATACATGAATCTTACAACTCAAAAAAGATTAGCTGCTAGTATACTCAAAGTAGGTCTTAATCGTGTATGGATTG
>NZ_JBGULU010000023.1:0-8155 GCF_045116495.1 Methanobrevibacter sp.
CACCTTCGATAAGAACTTCGACTGTATCTTTAGCCATCAGTCAGCCTCCTTTTGAATTATTCTAATTTGATCAGCTTTAACAGTAACTGGAATAGGTACTGCCGCTTCTATTAACTCAAGGACAACTTCTTCACGTGATTCATCAATACGAACCACTTTCGCCCTTTCACCCTTAAATGGTCCGGAAATAAGCTCAACAATACTTCCTTTTTGTATGGAGGAAATAATTGGCTCTGGTTTCAGGAATCTTTTTGCTTCATCGAAAGTAATGCCAACACTACCTTCAACAACCCCTCTTAAATGTTGTACTTTTAAATCAGGATTTCTGAGATCTATTTTTGTTGAAGATTCAACTAAAATATATCCTTTTAAAGATTCAGGAACAAGAATTGAAGAAATGCCTACGCCATCAATAGTTCTAGCTTTACGAGCTAAAAGTCTAGCAACATTCCTTTCCTGACCTGCTGAGGTC
The DNA here is from genome assembly GCF_045116495.1 of Methanobrevibacter sp. Lineage (GTDB taxonomy): Archaea > Methanobacteriota > Methanobacteria > Methanobacteriales > Methanobacteriaceae > Methanocatella. The sequence continues at coordinate 473 of NZ_JBGULU010000023.1, forward strand.
TTAAGAGCATATATGGAACTATTAGATTCTTCCATGAAAAATTCACCTATTTTAATATTTGACTAAATTAATGAAGTTCCACAAAAATGCGGATTCTTAGGTAATTCACTAATTATGTGAAAATTGACTAAGCTATCCCCTATCTTCAATAGGTTCAAAATATTATCATTTAATTGATTAAACAAAATAAAAACTTAAAAAGTTCTAGTTTTCTTAATCTAAAAAGATAAATTCATACATTAAGTTAAAAGTTATTATAAAAGCAATAATTAATCAAGAATAATAAAAGTCTTGAAAATTAGAGTTCTATAATATGAATATCTATATGTATTAGTTATATATAAACCTTTTCAAAAAATTGAATTTTTGAAAGAAAAAAGTTAATTACAAAATTTTATTATAAACAATTGGGATCAAAAAAAATGAAAAAATTGGTTTTATAAACCAATCAATGCACCTAATAAAACTATAATAAAACCAATAACTCCGATGATTAAAACACCAATGGAAACTACTTTAGCGAGTTCCACATATTCTTTACCATCAGGTTTTCTTGATACTTTCAATACCCTTTTACTGTCTTTGATAAATTGATTAAAACTTTCTTGTACATTCATTTAAATACCCAAAATAAAAAAATTATGAAACAATCATAATTTAATGAATTATAATAAAATAATAGTAATAAAATAATTTATATTTTAAACCTTAATAAATGTTTGCATTTATTGAAAAAAATAAAGAAATGGAATTAGAAAATTCCATCAATGAAATCATCTAATTGATCATTTGCAGCCTCTGATTCTGAAACATCATCAGCATCATTGACATCCGGACCAATATTGTCTTCATAGTTACCTTTAATACCTGAAACAACAACAGTTGTTCTGACAGTATTTTGGAGACTTTCATCGATTTGAGTACCCCAAATAATATTTGCTTCAGGATCCAATTTATCAGCAACAACCTGAACTATTTTTTCAGCTTCATGTAATGTTAAATCTGAACTACCAGATATGTTTACTAAAGCTCCAGTTGCATTTGAAATGTCAATGTCTAATAACGGACTGCTTAATGCTTCATGTACGGATTCTAAAGCTCTGTCGCCAGAATCAGATTCACCCATACCAATCATAGCCATTCCGGAACCGCTCATTATGCTTCTGATATCAGCGAAGTCCAGACTTACAAGACCTTTCTTGGTAATCAATTCAGTTATTCCTTTAACAGCTCTTCCCAAGATTTCATCAGAAACCATGAAAGCTTTATTTAAAGGTAAGTTTGGTGCAACTTCCAATAATTTATCATTAGGAATTACAATTACAGTGTCAGCAGCATCATGGAGTTTTTCTAAACCTTGTTCTGCATTTTCTCTTCTTTTAATTCCTTCTGCAGAAAATGGCATAGTAGCAACCGCAACAGTTAAAGCTCCTAATTTTTTAGCAATTTTAGCAATGATTGGAGCTGAACCGGTACCGGTTCCACCACCAAGACCGCAAGTGACAAATACCATGTCTGCGCCTTCTAATTCATCTCTGATTTCATCTTCACTTTCTTCAGCGCATTCTTCACCGACAGTTGGTTCTCCACCTGCACCTAATCCTTTGGAAGTTTGTCTTCCTAAAAGAATTTTTTTGCTAGATTGACAGTAAAATAAATCTTGAGCATCAGTGTTGACAGCGATTGTTGTTGCTCCTTCAATACCCATTTCGTTTAATCTGGAAATGGTATTGTTTCCTGCTCCACCAGCACCAACAACAAATATATTGGTTCTAACACCTTTAATAATATTAATAAGATCTTCATCTATGTCTGAAGAGATTTTTTCGGGTACTTTCTCTTCCATTCTTTGTTCAGATTCCTTGATTGCATCATCTATAAATTTCACAAATTAACCCCACATACTCTGCTAATTAAAATTAATTGTTAACTATTTATCTTGTAACTAATATTTAAATGCACCTACTATTTAAAGTATTGCGAAATTTTACCAAAATATTAAATTTAATTAATCCCTTGGCATTGCAATAATTTCATGGAACTTCATATTGAATAAATTTTTTGAATTTACTGGAGTCAAAATAACTGCAGTGTCCACTCCATGAGCCCTGCCTCCAATAGCGATAATTTCCTCACCAACAGGGATTAAACCGGCATCAGCAGCCATGATTGATATTTCAGCAGCCACTTTTACACCATGGGAAAACATCCTTAATGTATCTGCTACAACATCCAATGGAGAAAATCCACCATATTTGTTTGTAACACCCCTTGCAGCTCCGCTGAATGCATGTAAACCTTGAAATGTTTTAATTCCAACTTCTTCCAATTTTTCAATCATTTCATCAGAAATATCTGATTCATTATCGCCGCTAAATCCGACATTATGAGAAACATTGATAATAGTTATATCTTTATCAATGGCATTTGCAAGTTTTAATGCAGATTCTCCAGTTGAAGAGGCAATTAAAATGTATTTAATGTGTTCAGATATGTCAATTTTATCTTTAACGACTGAAATTAGCTCATCAGTATAATCGTCACCTTGCTTATCAAAATATGTTATAAATTTTCTTGCCATGATTAACACCTAGAATAGATAATTATAATAAACTCTATCTTGTTATATATTTAATTATTAAATATTATTAAAGATTTTTATGACAGATTTAGAAAATGTAAAACATGTAATAAATGGCGAATTTATTGTAATTCCAATTGAAACGGGATACATTAAACCAAATGAAGATTTAAGTGCCATTATTGAACCTGCAAAAAGGCTGATGGAAGATGGTGATTATCTGGTAATAGCTGAAACTCCTATTTCAGTTTCACAGAACCGACTGGTTGACGAATCCAAATATACTCCCTCTTTGACTGCCAAATTCCTAACAACAGTTTGGAGCAAATATCTTTGGGGATATGTTTTGGGACCTCTTTTAGGCATTAAAGAAAGAACAATAAAAAACCTGAGAAAATTGCCTGAAGAAACAAAAGCCCATAAGGAAGTTGTTCTTCAATTATACGGACTGAAACATGCCCTTAAACCTGCATCTGAAGCAGGGATAGATTTGAGTAATGCTCCTGGAACCTATGTTTCCTTGCTTCCTGAAAATCCTGAGAAGGTTGCAAAAGACATTAAAAAGGAAATAGGAAAAGACGTTTGTGTGCTTATTATTGACACTGACGCTACATATATGAAAAATGGAAAGTATTTTACAGGCCTTCCAATAGCTATTGAGGGCATTGATGCCGATAACGGATTTTTTGGATATGTAAAGGGCCAATTATGCGAAAACATGGGATCAACACCCCTAGGTTGCAGCGAAAAAATTGATGTTGAAACTGGTTTAAAAATAGCCAATATTGCTGAAGATTATCAAAAATCACTTTCAACAGAAATGAAGACTATTCATAGTGTTAAATCAGTTTTGGGAACAGAAATTGATGAAGTTACTGTTGAAGCACTTGATTCAATCACACATACGCCCGCAGTGATTATCAGAAAACACCAATAATTTAAAACATTACCGTCACCTACCATAATACAAAAAACAGATGAAATTAACAAATATTTTGCAAAATAACTGATTTTAAACGAGTTACTGGAAATCAAAGAAAATTTTATATTTATGAAGTAACAATATATTTTTACTAGAATAATACTTATTATAGTAAAAAATTATTACCAGTTTGTATAGAAAAATTGAAAGATTGATAATTATGAAGGTTGATTCGTTCGGAAAATATAGGAATTTCCTATTGCCATTAGCTGATTGTATTTCAATCATATTGGGATATTATTTAATGTCAGTACTGATTACAGATTCATTTTTAATGAATCCTACAAGTACAATTACCGCACGGGAAATTCTAATAAGCATAGTACTGTCAATTATAGTTTTCCAGATTGTATTTAGAATTTTTAAAAGATACAATACAGTCATCAGATATGAAACCAACCAGGATTATCTAATATATATCTTTCTTTCAATAATTTCAACAATAATCGTATCCCTGATTGAAGAGTTAATCCTGCATATGAAAAACCCTTCCATCAAACTTAATTTGACCGTAGGTGTGATAATCGGTTTGCTGATTGTTGCTTCACGTTTAATTTTGAGATATATTTTACTGGCAGATGTGGTTAACAAAGGAATTAATTACACCTCCGAAAATCAAAAGAAACTGCTCATTATCGGAGGAGGATATTCCGCCAACGACATTATTAAAACCTTAAATACCACATTAAAAGGAAGATATGACATTGTAGGAATTATAGATGACAATAAAAAACGTATGGGTTATTCAGTAGCGGGAGTAAGGATTATCGGAACAAGAGATGATATAGGAAGAATCTGTGAAAAATATAATGTTGATACCATATTCTTTTCAATAGTGACAATTGACAATAAAAACAAAAAGGAAATTCTTGAAATCTGCAGTAAAACAGGCGCTAAAGTTAAAGTGCTGCCTGATTTGAGAGAACTTATCACAGAGGAAAACCTTTATCACAGCCTAAGAGATATTGAAATTGAAGATCTGCTTGGAAGAGACCCTATCAGACTTGACAACAACAACATTAAAAGTTTAATTCAAGATAAAACCGTCCTGGTAACTGGTGGAGGAGGCTCAATTGGTGAAGAAATCTGCAGACAGATAATGCTCCACAATCCAAAGCAGCTGTTAATGTTAGACATTTATGAAAATAGCTTATATTCAATTGAATTGGAATTGAAGGCAAAATATCCCAATAACAAAATTAAAGCAATAATCGCAAATATCAGGGATGAACAAAGAATAATGGATCTGTTTGAAGAATACCATCCTGAAATTGTTTTCCATGCCGCAGCACATAAACATGTGCCTTTAATGGAAAATAACCCGACAGAAGCTATTAAAAACAATGTATTTGGAACATACAACCTTGTAAATGCATGCGATAAATTCAAAACAAAGAAATTTATCTTGATTTCAACCGACAAGGCAGTGAATCCCACCAACATAATGGGCGCTACTAAAAGAGTCTGTGAAATGATTATTCAAGCTAAAGACAAGGAAAGTGAAACCGAATATGTTGCCGTTCGTTTCGGTAATGTTTTGGGAAGTAACGGATCCGTTGTGCCATTATTTAAAAAGCAGATTGCCGAAGGAGGCCCAGTAACCGTAACCCATAAAGAGATAACCAGATTTTTCATGACCATACCCGAAGCAGTGGCTTTAGTTTTGCAATCCATTACATATGCAAAAGGCGGAGAGATATTTGTATTGAATATGGGAGAGCCTGTTAAAATTTATGACCTTGCAAAAACTTTGATTGAATTATCCGGATTAAAACTAGATGAAGATATAAAAATTGAAATTATCGGCATGAGACCCGGAGAAAAACTGTACGAAGAATTATTAATGGATGAAGAAGGCCTTGAAGAAACCAACCACGAAAAAATCTTCATTGCCGAACCTAAAAACTTTACTATGGATGATATTGAAGAAAAACTTGATAAATTAAGATACATCCTGGATAATGACATTACCGATAAACAAATCATCAAGGACACCATGAAAGAATGTGTCCCTACCTACAAAAATCCACAAGAAGTTAACGGAGAATAAATTATGAATATACCTTTTTCCCCACCAGATATCAGTGAAAGAGAAATTGAAGAAGTGATTGATGCATTGAAATCCGGCTGGATTACAACCGGACCAAAAACAAAGGAATTTGAAAGAAGAATAAGCAGCTATTGTGATACTGACAAAACCGTTTGTTTAAGTGCCGCAACCACCGCTCTTGAAATGACTTTAAGATTATTGGGTATTGGAAAAGGAGACGAAGTAATTGTACCTGCGTATACTTATACTGCAACATGCAGCGTTATATGCCATGTCGGAGCAACACCTGTAATGGTGGACAGCCAAACAGACAGACAGGAAATGGATTATGAATTGGTTGCTAGTGCAATTACCGATAAGACCAAAGCAATAATGCCCGTTGACATTGCAGGAATCTTATGTGATTACGATAAGATATTTGAAATAATTGAAGATAAGAAAGATTTATTCAGCCCAAACAATGATATTCAAAAAGCTTTCGGCAGAATAATTGTTATTGCCGACAGTGCTCATGGTTTTGGAGCTGTTCAAAATGATAAAAAATCAGGAAGTCTAGCAGATTTCACCTGTTTTTCATTCCATGCCGTCAAAAACTTAACAACCGCAGAAGGTGGTGCCGTTACCTGGAAAAACCATGACGGAATAGATAATGAAAAGGTTTACAAACAGTACCAAATCCTTTCACTTCATGGTCAAACCAAAGATGCCTTAGAAAAAACTCAAAAGGGATCATGGGAATATGACATTCTAATTCCTGCATATAAATGTAACATGACCGATGTACAGGCAGCTATCGGGCTTGGACAATTGGAAAGATATGATTCCATGCTGAAAAGAAGGCATGAAATAATAGAAAAATATGAAAAAGGATTTGAAAATTCCAAAATCATTACCCCTGTGCACACAACACCAACTTCAAAATCCTCCGGACATTTATATCTTACAAGAATCGACGGAATAAGTTTAAACGATAGAAATGAAATTATAATCAAAATGGAAGAAAGAGGAGTAAGCACTAACGTTCATTATAAGCCTCTTCCATTGCTAACCGCTTATAAAAATCTCGGATATAATATCGAGGATTATCCGAATGCATATAATCTATTTAAAAATGAGATAAGTTTGCCAATATATTCTACATTGACTGACAGCGAAGTTGATTATATAATTGAAAGTCTATTGGATATTTTAGAAGAATATTAAATTGAAAATTAGTTATGTTTTTATAATAAAAAAAACAGAACTAAACATTAATATTAGTTATTTTTATTTTAATTTTCAAAAATGATAATAAAAACATTAAAGCGGTTAGGGGAAATTAAATGATAGAACATCCATTAGTAAAGGAATTATTATCACAAATTGTTGAAAAAGACCACGAAGAAACTCTTAAAAAAAATTTTAGGGAAAGATATCCTGAAGAAGAAATCCCCGAAGGAATTGATAATCTCATACGAGCATTAGAACTTCCTCCAGAAGAAATCCAATTCATTGCCAACGATATTAGAGATACAGTTATGAAAACCATCATACCTATCATCCAAGCTTTAATCGACGGTGACGAAACTGATGAAAAAATTGCGGAAAAAACTGGAATTAAATTAAATATCGTTAGGAAAATACTATACAAACTTTATGATTTAAAAATTGCAAATTATAAAAGAAGTAAAAATCCTGAAACCCAATGGTTCACCTATTCCTGGAAATTTGATGAGGATGAACTCATTAACAGAATCAAGATAAACTGTGAAGAAAAAATCAAAGAACTTAAAGAAGAATTGTCCAAAGAAGAAAACAACATATTTTTCGTATGCCCTCTCGGACATGTCAGATATAATTTTGATGAAGCTTCCGATGAAGACTTTTTCTGCCCATGCGGTGAAGAATTAGAATTCCAAGACAATAAAGAAATCATTGAAAGTATTCAAGCTCGTATTGATCAAACTGAAAAAGATTTGAAATCATTTACCAAAAAAGTTGACAAAAAAAGATGAATAGAGAGATAGAATTACTTAAAAAAGAAAACACTCCTCAAAATGTCATCGAACATTCAAAAGCAGTTTGTTTAAA
>NZ_JBGULU010000024.1:0-12388 GCF_045116495.1 Methanobrevibacter sp.
AAAATAAATTAGCTTAAAATTAATAATTATGCTATTATATGATTTATGAAAAATCCGGCTGATTAAAATATAAAATACCATTGCAAATGTATCTTAAAATAATCAATGATTAAAAATAACAGCATGCAAAAGACGATGAAATTGAAAGAAATTTATATGGCAGAGGTTAAATTTCCCCCGTCAACTCATAAGTTTTCCTACAAAAATGAAGTGGCCGAATTATTAAAAGTAGCTTTGATTAAAAGTGTATACAATAGATTTTCTAGTGAAATTATGATAGCTATATTTAAAATGTTAATGTTATGGTTAAAAAAAATTAAAATTAATTAGGTTAATCTATCATTAACACAGAAACTTTTCTAAATTGTATATCACCACAATGATGAAAAATGAAAACACAACCGAACAATTCAAAAAACTGTGTAAAAAGGACGGTTAATGAAAGCGAAAAATGAAAATGTTTAAATTAATGATATTTTTGATATGCATTTATTAATCAATACTATTCATATATTTAATTAATTATTAAAGGCAGGTATAAACATGGTATTCGACAGATTCAAAAAAGCGCTCAAGTTAGGCAAAAATTCCAATGAAAACACCTCAACTGAAACCTACTCTGAACCTATAGAAAATGAGATTCCAAAAGAACCGGTGAAAACAGAAGGACCAAACTTCACATTCCTCGAATCCCTGATTAATTCAGGCGAGAAAAATATCAAACTTGATTCAGACATCATTCTGGATGACGATGAAGCCTCCGAGTATGAAAACGGAATTTATATTACCTCAGATGACATAGTTATTGATGGTAATGGCTATACTATAGATGCAAGAGGAAAAGCCAGAATTTTTAGAATAGCTTCACCTGTAACGATTAAAAACATTACTCTAATCAACGGATACTGTGAAGATGACGGCGGAGCAATATATGCATGGAATAATTTAAACCTGATTAATGTGCAGTTTTCAGGCAATCATTCAGATGATTCCGGAGGGGCTGTTGGAAACCGGGAAGACTTAAACATCAGGGACTGCCTATTTGAAAACAATTCCTCAAAGGCGTATGGGGGAGCACTTTTAAGCACATTTGACAGCGATTTAAATATCGACAACTGCGAATTCAAAAACAACCACTGCCAAAACAAGGGAGGTGCAATACACAACATCAACAAAATGACACTCACCAATTCCATATTAAAGAATAACACCTCACCAATCGGAGGGGCAATAAACAGCATCTCAACCGAAGCGGAGATAACCGACACACAGTTCAGTGAAAATCATTCGGATGGCAGAGGATGTGATTACTATCAGGAATCAGGAAATATTAAATTCAAAAACGTCAGTTTCTCCTCATTCAAACGCATGTCTGTTCATAGTGAAGAATACCGGTCCTTTGACAATGTCTATCACATAGAATTTGATGACTGCAGATTCAACAGTTCAGCCTTTGATGAATTCATGGAAAAATTGAATAACTCAAGGAGGAATTTCACATATCTCGACAAGCTTTTGAAATATTATGACGGTGAAATCATTCTGGATTCAGACATTGTTCTGGATGACAGTGAAATATCAGAATTTGAGAAAGGTATCCAAATAGATGTACAGGGAACCGTCCTGAATGGAAACGGCCACAGCATTGATGCAAGGGGAAAGTTGAGAATATTCTATGTCGACCAGCCATTTACATTAAAAAACATTACCCTGAAAAATGGCTATGACCGAAACAGCGGCGGAGCGATATATAACAACAACGACCTGCTTTTGGAAGAAGTGACCTTCATTAAAAACACCTCCGGAAATTGGGGAGGAGCAATAGCTGATCAGAGCATTATAAATACCGGAACAAAAATGATATCCTGTAATTTTTATGAAAATGAGGGAGTGTCAGGATCATGCATATTTGAACCTTCAGGTCCGCTGGAAGTTGTAAACTGCAGATTTGAAAGAAACACAGGATATAACGGGATTATAGATACATTGTACGATGATACTGAAATAGTGATTAAAAATTCAGTATTCCATGAAAATTCCTTAAGAAATTCAGGAGTGATATACAACAGTTCAAAAACAAAAATCTTCAATTGCATTTTCAGCCAGAATTCCGCTCTAACAGGTGGTGCAATTGAAAATATTAAAGAAATTACAGTAATCAAATCACAATTCAGGGAAAATACTTCTGAAGAAAAGGGCGGTGCAGTGTATAATCGAATGGGCGGAAATGCAATGTTTCAAGAATGCATTTTTGAAAAAAACAATTCCGGCCAGGGCGCCGGATTTAACAATGAAGAAGGCAAAATCGAAATCAGGGACTGTGAAATATCAAATCATGCCTCTGATGTCGCAGTCATCTATACAAACGATTATTTTGAATCTTCAGATTCAACTTTTAAAGACAATACTACCAGTTCCGTTATGCTGAATGATGAAAAAAGCGATTTGATTATTATAAATGGAGATATAATAAATAACACTACCGAATATGGCGCAATAAATAACAGAGGAAGAGATTCCATCATAACCCGAGCATCATTTAAAAACAATCATGCAAAACAGCCAGATTCCTCCGACATATTCAATGAAACAGAAATGACCCTGAATGGCATTAAAATTGAGAATGAAGGTAAAAGCATAGCCAATAAAGGAAAACTGTACCTAAAAAATTTGCCAGAAAACTTCAAAGAGCACATTTCATGTGAAGGGATAATTATCCCCGTGGGAGGAATACTAAAAGAAGGATTCAATTTCACATATCTGGATAAACTGATTCATAACAGCGAAACAAATGAGATTACTCTCAGCGAAGACATCATATTAGATGTTAATGAAAAAGATTTCTATGAAGGCGGAATTGAATTGGACATTGACGGACTGGTCATTGACGGAAACGGCAAAACAATTGACGGAGACGGAAATTCAAGAATATTTCTGATTACCGCAAAAGGCATCACCCTTAAAAATATCAATTTCAAAAACGGGTTTGTGTTCAAAAACTATGAAAATAAACTGAATGGTGGAGGAATCATACACAATAACGCCTACGGCGAAGTCACAATTGAAAACTGTAATTTTGAAAACGGCGTTTCAGAAAACAACGGTGGCGCAATAAACAATTATGGGGAACTGACTTTAAACGATGTTAAATTTGAAAACAATATAACCAGAAGACTTGGCGGTGCAATATATACATATAAAAATTCCAAAACTACAATCAGCAATGCAAAATTCAACAACAATGTATCTGAGGACAGCCAAGGAGGCGCAATTTACAATAGAAATGAATTGCACATAACTTCCGCAAGATTCATAGGGAATGTGAGTGAAGGAGATGGCGGAGCAATATTCAACTGCAGAGGAAAATTAGACCTGATTGACACCAGATTCACAGACAATATTTCATCAACCAGCGGAGGAGCCATTAAATCACATCAGGAAAGCCGAATAACTGTAATCAACAACATATTTGAAAACAACAATGCAATGTATGGAGGGGCCATAAATCTCTATTACTGTGATTCAATGACAATAAGAAATTCCGAATTTAACAAAAACCAATCTACACATAGGGGCGGAGTCATATATAACAATTCCTGCAAAAACATTGAAATATATGAATCCTCTTTTACAGATAATAACTGTCCTAAAGAGGGTGGAGTTATACACTGCTCTTCCGGAACCATAAAAATTTTTGATTGCGTATTTGACGGAAATGAAGCCGGTGAAGGTGGAGCGATATACGAAATTATCGGATCCATTGACATCACAAATTCAACAATAAAAAACAGCACAGCTTCAAAAGGAGGAGCAATATATAATGGAAATTACTTAAGGCTATTCAACACCTCATTTGAAAACAACAAGGCCGATGACGGGGCAGGAATATACAATCTCCGCTTAAGAATAGGAAATAATCCTTTTGCACCTCCTAAAACAGAAAGTAAAATAACAATAAATAACGTGACTTTCAGGAATAACATCTCAAACAACAGGGGAGGGGCATTATATAACGAAGATACCGGCATAATCCGGGGAGATGGCGTAACGTTTGACGGCAATAAAGCAAATGAAGGCGATAATATTTGGGCTGAAAACGATGACGACATAAACATTTCATCAGTCAATAAAGTTGGAGGCGGATTGGGAGGCATTTTTAAACGTTAAGGCTGTAAACTCCTAATCAAATTATCCAAAAACTATCGCAGAAGATTGCTCAAATTGGAAGAGACATCAGAATTGATAATGTTATATAAAACTGATATATTCAACAATTTCTTTTTCATTTTCATCCCTTGGAGCAACATATTCTGCATGAAGACTCACCCTGTCAACATCAGGCAAAGCACGCTTGTCCACTTTACCGTTGACGTTCAAAGGAATTTCATCCAATCTCATGACAATTAATTAAATCAAATTTAAATTTAATTGTACAATAATTCAAAAAAAAATCCTCCCCCTTGATATAATTTAGTTTAAATGTTTATTGTTATAAGACTATAAAATTTATCAATTTTTTTATATGATATAATAAATATCTAATGTTTTTTTGAAAAAATTAGCAAAAGTAAGGGTAATTCAACAGTACTAAAAAACAGTTTTTTTGAAGTGAAAAAATATTGGAAAAAAACCAGTGTAATTCAAAAAATCAAAATTTAATATATGATAAGTTAGATATAAATTATAGAATATTTGAATGAATATCAATATTGAGTATAAAAACTTATACAAGAGCAAAAATACATTAAAAAGCAATAAATACTGCAAACTTCTCAATTTATGAATGAAAACTTGAAACGTTTTCCAAAAACTCTGTTTTCAGTAAATTAAGACTTTTATACCATTTAAGAATTCATGATTAACCAACACATCAGTTGAAATTCAATTGCTAGACAATAAATGTATTTATGTGATAAAATTAGGGCTATGGCTTAAAAACATGTGTTTTGATTTTGAATTTGCTTAATGAATAAACAGCAATCAGAATACAGCTGCCAAATTTTGTAAAAACTGAAATCCTAACAGAAGATGAAGATACGTGATTAGAATAAAAAAATGGTCAAATTGAATCTGAAAGGCCGAAAATTATATATGGTGAGTAAATGCTTGGAAAAAAAATGGTGAGAGACATACTAAAACATAAAGCCCAATTCATATCTATTTTTTTAATGGCATTTTTAGGAGTTTTTGTTTTTACAGGCGTCAGTGGTGAATACATTGGTCTTGAAGTCAACATTGCAGATTATTATGAGGAAACCAACCTGGCCGATGGCTGGATTTACTCACCTTTCCTAAATGATCTCTTTCTCGAACAGGTGAATCTTTTAGGTCCGACTACACAAATGGAAAGGCAGCTGGTTGTCGATTCGGTGGGGAACTTTGAAAATGACCCCGAAATTACGCTGCACTTTGTAGAAAACAATACAATATCCAAATTCTATTTATTGGAAGGCAAGCCACTGGACATTAATGACAGTGAGGGAGTATGGCTTGATAAAAACTTTGCTGAAGCCAAAGGATTGAAAATTGGAGACAGCATCAGTTTTGAAAGTGAAGGATACGTTATCGAGAAGGAAATCAAAGGATTGGGATATTCACCTGAATACGTTTTTCATGCATCACCTTATTCATTAATGCCCGATTACGATAAAATCGGCTTTGCTTACATGTCTTATAAAGCATTTCCTGAAGAAACAGTCCCGTATAATGTTTTAAACGTTAAATTTGAAGATTCTCCAGACACATTTGCCAAATTACTGGATTATCGTTTAAATGGATATTACAGTACATTTGTTCAGCAAGCAGACCACCCAAGTGTTTATCAGTTTTCAGAAGAAATTGCCCGACACAAAATGATGGCGGATATTTTCCCACTTGTATTCATCATTGTTTCAATGTTAATGCTTTTGACAACAATGACAAGGATAATCACACATCAAAGAATGCAGATAGGCATATTGAAAGCTAACGGATTTAAAAACAGTACAATAATCCTGCATTATATATCATATGGATTCTTCTTAGTATTATCAGGTTCCATTTTAGGTCTGATTTTGGGGCCGATACTAATACCTCAAATATTCTATCCGTCAATGATTAGATCATATAGTCTGCCTGTATGGAGTTCCGCCGGAAATATGACTTTTATATATTTGGTGGTTTTAATGGTTATATTTTCACTTGCAGTTTCATATTATGCCGTTTCAAGCATTTCAAATGAAAGACCTTCAGATGCCATCAGGCCAAAGGCGCCTAAAGTATCAACATCAGGATTCGTTGAAAGATTGAATATTTGGAAAAAGCTATCATTCAATTTCCGCTGGAATTATAGGGATATTAAAAGAAATAGAATGAGAAGCATCATGACTGTTATAGGAGTTATGGGCTGCAGTGCACTTTTAATTGGTTCATTTGGATTATATGACGGGATGAATGATACAAAAGAATGGGAATATGGTCAAATTAATCATTATGATTCAAAATTAATAATAGATGATAATACATCAGTATCACAGATTGATAAAGCCCTCAGCGATGTTAACGGAGCAAAAATAATGGAAGAGAACATCGAACTCGAAACAGGTGAAACGAATAAATTGGGAGATTTACTGGTTTTAAACAGCACGGATTTGATAACGCACACGGACAAGGATAAGAATAAAATAGAAATCGAAAACGATGAATTATCAATTTCACAAAAAATGGCAGATATGTTAAATGTGGGTATTGGCGATACCGTTGAATGGCACATTATGGGGTCCGACAAATGGGTTAAAACAAAAATTGACAAAATCCATGCAGATCCTATAAAACAAGGTTTAATTATGTCCCCACATAAATTGGATGAATTGGGATTGAATTACACTACAACCGGTATCATAACCTCACAGCATGTGAACAAAACATATGACGGCTTTAAAACAACCAGTACACTTGATGATATTGAAAAGAGCTGGGACGAACTAACCCAAACAGTATGGCTGTACATTTACATATTGTCATTCTTCGCATGTATTTTGGCAGTCGTCGTTCTGTATAATTTAGGATTGCTGTCATTTACAGAAATTGAAAGGGAAATTGCAACACTTAAGGTACTCGGATTTAAAAGCAAAGCCTTAAGAAGATTGCTGTTAACACAAAACCTGATATTTACAACTATTGGGTTTATACTAGGCGTGCCTTTAGGCATATATGTCCTAACTTTAATGTGGTCATCTTCAGGAACTTCATTTTATGTGATACCTTCATTAACTATTACAAATCTTCTGTTATCTGCTGCAATTACATTTTCACTGTCAATAATTGTAAATCTGATGTTTTCAAATAAAATCAAGAATTTGGACATGGTTGAATCATTAAAAGCAACAGATTAATATTCAATTCATTCTACCAGTTAAATCAGAACGTCAAAAATAGTTTTTGGATGAAATATAAAAAAAATAAAATAAAAAAAGAGAATAATGTTTATTCTTTATGTTTTTTATCAGATTGTTTGGATTTGACTCTTAAGTTTTTGTAGCCGCATTTTCTGCATTTCACAGCCCTAATTGAGTTATGGGCATGACATCTTAAACAGATTTTAACGTTTAAATTTCTGTTTGCGGCTGCTTTTATCCCTTCTGGAGTCAACAGACTTTTGTCAAAACTCTTCATACTAATACCTCCTTTTAATTGTCAGCCCAATAAGGCTGTAAACTTAAATGGTAATTTATTTCGAATTATATTTAAATCACTTAAAGGATTTGCTTTATGGGAGGCATTGATGGAGTATACACAACAATTTCAAAAAATCAAATGTTGAAATTGGTTAAAAATACAAAACAGATTAAAAAATGATGAATTAAGATGCTTTGCAGATTCCTGCAAGTAAAAATAAAAAAAAGTAATGAAGACTCGCCCCTGTTTAAAGGCGAGAGATATTAAATTATGTATAAAATATTATATAAGTTTTTTCGGATTTTCCCCAAACAATTTATATTGTCTGAGTACCATTGAAAGACAAAATACATTTGTCCGAACAGTTTAGCTTCAAACTAGTCATAATCTTTAATCGAAGCGGTTAAAAATTCAAATTCGTCCAAAAGCTCATCCACTTCATTTTTTTCATCCGCAGACATAGTGACAAGCAATTCATCTGTAATCAAATCCAGTTTTTTAATAATCTGCTTCAGCACGGTGATGTTCGATTTTATTTCCCCTTCAATTTTAGGAGAATATTCATCGGCCGATTTAATCATGAGCATTATCCTGTCTGCCCTTTTGGTAAATATTCTCTCGGAACTGTCAATGATTGAATTGAACTTTTCATTGGTAAGTTGAGGTGAAGGAAAACGCTTTTCAATAATTTCACGAGTTTTTTCCTGCTTTAAATTAAATTGTGCCATTAAATCTTCAGTTTCGGTTTTAAGAATTTCAAATTCCTCAGGAATTGGTGTTTCGGATTTAACCGATTCCATTCCATGGTCCAGTTTAAACTCATCAATCAGCTCCTGAGTAATCAGATCCCTGTGTAACAGAATATTTTTGGATACCAGAAAGCGATTGAATTCAAAGTTCAAAATGCCCAATCTGTTTTGAAGGCCATTTTTTCGTATCAGTTTCTTGTTGTGTTCCTGTGTCTGATTCCAATAGCCTCTTTTGAAATGATCAAATCCCATGAATTTAATTTAACCATTTTTAATTATATATTTTTCCATTTCACAATCGGACAAATGGGATTGCCCGAAAACAGTATGTAAAACAGAAAATTAGAGATAATTGATTTTTGGACAGTGCTTCTGTTCACGGGGAAATCCTTTCGGTTTTTGAATCATAGGACATCCTACACCTCCCCTTTTGATTTCAAATTTCCCAGAATATATCAGCTCTCCATTTTCACCATATGCATTGCCGTCATAGGGTGCATTAGGTCCATAACCTCTAGTCAGACTCCATTGGCCTTCAAAGCGAAGCTGTCCTGAAGGGTAATATTCCTTTCCCAGAACAATTCCTTTGATGTCAAATATTCCTTCCCTGTATACATTGCCGTTTTCAAAATAGGCTGTTCCGAATCCATATGGTGAATTGTGAAGAGTATTTCCCTCATACAGGAGGTTTCCATACTCATCGAATATCCTTTTGTGCACAATCTTATCCCAGGGACAATAATTTATCTTATCATAGAATTTTGACTCGGAAATGATGTCGGCGTCACCAACCTTATCGACTGAAACGGAATTGTATGTTTTATCAACAACGTCAATTGAAAACAGTAAACCTTCTTCATGTTGGCTTTCAAATCCGTTTTCCTTAAGGAATCTGATTAATTTCAACTTCCCCTCATCTGATGATATCTTTACATAATAATGTCTGCTTTTGATTAGTGGAGAATATTGCCTTACGTGTTTTTTAAAGCTGTCAATTGCCTCTGATTTATCAGGATTGGCTGATTTCATTTCAAGCTGGAGGCAATAGCATTTCCATGCATCTGCATATTTTTCCATTTCTATCAGCTGGTCACATCTTAAGCTAAGACAGGTTTCATATGTCCTTTTCAAAAAATCAAGATCTCTTTCATCATCCACTCCTATCTGAAATATTTTATCATAACAGTCAAGGGCCTTGCCGTATTCCTCCCAATCCATAAATACATCTGCTTTTAAATCCAAATAATATGTGTTTTTGGGATACATTATCAGGGCATTGTTTAAAAGTGTCAGCGCATCATCATTTTTACCCAGAAGATTCAGACATCTTGCCTTATATCCCAATGCCCTTTCATTATTGAAATCAATATCTAAAATTTCATCGCATGTCCTAATGGCTTGCATATATTTACTCTCATTGTATAATCTTCTGCATTCATCAAGCAGTTTTTTAACCGGCATTAAAGTATCCCTCCCGTTTAGCTATTTAATTTAACATTTCAAAGCCTTCATTTCTGTCAGTCAGAATCATTCCTGAATGATAGTTTAACCACATATTTTGTTAATAAAATGTTAGTAAAATGATGCATATAAATGTTTCTTCCAATATTAAAATCACGATTACAATTCAAATTGAAAAAACATGGTGATTTTAAAATCAAAAATTTTTTAAAAATTTAGGATTCAAATCCAATGAAAAAAAAACTCATCAAAAAGACCCATAACAACCACCGATTTGACAATATACAACAGAAATCACTTATTTTATCCAATAGAATACTCCTTTTTGAATTATAATCTACTGTTAAAATGACAATTATATTCTAATAATTTATCCTATTCATGACGAACAAAACTTTGAAAAATAAGTTTTGAATAGCCGATAGCTATGTTAACTTTATATAATATAAAAATCAGATATTTAATTGGAAAAACTTTCGAGTTTTTCTGCAAACAATATTCACCCTAGGGTATTGTATCAAATATTGATTAAAGTATAATACAATTTTTTAATGTAGAAATCTGATTAAGCGGATTGTTATTTGGTTTACACATCTTTGCACAAAAAGCTGAATAATATTAATTTGATTTTTGCAAAAACGCAAAAAACACGATTTAATCAATAGACGTCTTTTGGGAAAATGTTTTGGTTAATTTTTAACCTTAACATTTTCAAATTGAGTTCAATTATTCTTATTTTATTTTTATCCATAGACAGGCAAATTATCAATGGCATTAATCAGATTAATTGCTGTAAGTGTCTTATTGTCCTGAGTGTCACTTTGGGCGGTTTCAAACAGAATCACATTATGATTGTTTTTTTCAATAGGTATTGTTACCCATTCAGGTGAAGTACCTGCATTGACAGTAACTATTGGATAACCAGTAATTTCACTAATCCTGTAAGCATATTCATTATTTTCTGCTGATTTGTTATCTATTATACCCACATATCTCTGTAAATCCCAATAGCTTTCCATTTCATGAACATCAACAACAACGTAAGGATCATAAGTCTCGATATCCGGAACAACATATTCATGGGCAAGCAATTCCCCCATGTGCCTGTTGGTATCATAATCCGTGATATTCATTCCGCTGTCCTTGAAATTAAGTTTGATGAAGTATACGATGTATTTTTTACTCAGATTGTTTTCCTTGGTGAACTTTATAATTGTATCATTTGTGGCATTGTGAATGCCGCCTTCAAGGCTATGAACTCCCAATATCAGTATTGCAGTATCGTTTGATGATTCATTGCCGCATGTTATTTTATAAACGGTACCGTTGGAGTTGTTTCCAATTATTGTTGTGTATTCATCTAAAATAGGAGTGTCCGGTTGAACTTTCTGCTGTGTAAAAGTAGTTATTCCTGCAAAAATAACCAGCAAAACCAATACTGCCAATAAAATTTTAATCAGTTTTTTCATGCAATCATTTTATATTTTTATCATAAAGGCATATAAATATTTAGAAAAAATATCAAGAAATATTGAATTTAAAGTCGTGAATCCTAAAAATAATCTTTTATAACAATTTTAGAATAATATATTATCTTTTTAATCAGTATTTTTCATCATGTATTTTCTGCCAGTCAACTTCCCGTTGTTTCACTACTTTAGGATGATTATCGATATTTCCAAGAGCAAGAATTGCAAGAGGCTTCATGTGCTTTGGTATATTGAACTTTTCCTGAAGGACCTGCTCCAGACCATTTCCGTTGACGTCTTCACGTGTTCTCATCTGAACCCAGCAGCTTCCAAGACCCATTGCATCACTAGCTAAGTGCATGTATGCCATTGATATTGATGCATCCTCAATCCACAGATTGCTTTTGGAGGAATCTGCGATAACAAGAATAGCCGCACCGGCTGTTTTTAGAAGTTTTGTGCCTATCTTTCTAATCTCTGACAGTTCAATTATTGTCTTTTTGTCCTGAATGAGAATCAAATCAACAGTCTTGAGATTGTTTCCTGTTGGAGAAGTTATTCCGATTTTTAAAATCTCTTTTAGGATCTCTTCATCAATCGGAGTATCATCATATTTGCGCACACTTCTTCTGTTTTCAAAAATTTCTGATATGTTCATGGTAATGATTTTGGTTGGTGATGCAATTATTCTTTTTGGTATTGCTAAAAACCATTATACTGAATGAATTGAAGAGATTTCTTCAAGCATTCATGCATTGTATAATGGTCAAATTCTTTAAACCTGAAAATTATCAAGTTTATCGACAATTTTATTTCCATTGTCAGTTAATCGGTACAGTCTGCCTTTTTTGGCTTCGGGATTGATGCATTCAACAAGACCATGATCTTTCAAATCCTTTAGATTGTTGGACACATGATTTGTAATGATGCCTGTTTCAACTGCAATCATTGAAGGTATCTTAACCTCGCCCTGAAGGGATTTCATTACTTTTGCCCTGTTTTTAGATCGGATGACAAATCCCACTTCAGCCCAAAGTTCATCTGATAGTTCCA
>NZ_JBGULU010000025.1:0-3012 GCF_045116495.1 Methanobrevibacter sp.
TTGAACGTTAATGTTATTGCACCGGTTTTGAACAATTTTAAAACAAATAGAAAACTTTATTTTAATTTATAATCATAAATTCTATTATCACAAAAAATTAATTTTTTGTAAAAATTTGGTGAAACTATGCAAATTAATGATGTAGATATTAAAAATACTTATGCAGAAGGTTTTGGAATTAAAGTAACTAGAATCTTAGTTACCGCAGCAACTCAAGAATTAGCAAAAATCGCAGCAACCGAAGCAACCGGTTACGGAACTTCTGTTATCGGATGTCCTGCAGAAGCAGGTATTGACTGTTTTGTACCAGCAGAAGAAACTCCTGACGGAAGACCAGGTTACGCAATCATGATTTGTCACGCTAGCAAAAAATCACTTGACCACGAATTAATGGAAAGAATCGGTATGTGTATTTTAACTGCTCCTACTGCAGCAGCATTCAACTTACTTGATTCAGAAGATGTCTTAAAAACCGGTTTCAAACTCAAATACTTCGGTGACGGATTTGAAAAAGACCTTGAAATCGCAGGTAAAACCGTACATTCCATTCCAATCATGTCCGGTGACTTCTTAGTAGAATCTACTTTCGGATTCAAAGATGGTGTAGCTGGAGGAAACTTCTTCATTTTAGCTAAAGACCAAATGACTGGTGTTAAAGCAGCTCAATTAGCTGTAGCAGCAATCGCAAATGTTGAAGGTGTAATTACTCCATTCCCTGGAGGTATGGTGGCATCCGGTTCCAAAGTAGGATCCAACAAATACTCATTCTTACCAGCATCAACTAACGAAAAAATGTGTGTAACTTTAAAAGATGAAGTAGACTCAGACATCAGAGAAGATGCTGACGGTGTATTTGAAATTGTTATTGATGGTATTGATGAAGAATCTGTAAAAGCAGCTATGAAAGCTGGTATTCAAGCAGCTTGTGCTGTTGACGGAGTACTTGAAATTTCTGCAGGTAACTTCGAAGGTAAATTAGGTTCTTACATCATGAACTTACATGATTTATTCTAGAGAGATTTTCTCTCTTTCACTTCTTTTTTTTTAAAAATCGGAGGTATATTGGAGGTGAAATGATGTTTAATAGAAAGTTAATTATCATTTCCATGGTCTTGTTTTTTATTTTAAGTTTTGGTGCAGTGTATGCTTCTGATAATGTAACTGAAGATTTTTCTCTAAATTCTGATGCTATTTTAGAAAACGAGGTCTGTGTATTTGATAATGTTTCAGCAAATCAAATTGTAAATGATGACAAAGTTAATACTAAAATAGAATCCTCAGATATTAATTCATATTATAAGGAGAAAAATGAATTAGTTTCCTATTTAAAGGATGATATGGGCAATCCTGTTCAAAATAAAACTTTATCCATACTTTTAAATGGAAAAACATATGATAAAACTACTGATGCTAAGGGTAGTGTAAAATTAGGAATAAACTTAAAGCCTGGAAATTATGATGTTTTGATAAATTTTGCAGGCGATGATGCTTACAACCAATCAAATGTAAACACACAGATTAACATTAAAAAAATACAATTGGCTATTAAAACTAGTGATTGTGCAATATCTTACAAATCAGACAAATATTTTACAGCAAAAGTATATAATGACATAACAGGCACTCCAATTAAAGGTATTAAAGTATTATTTAAAGTATATTCTCATAAAACAAAAAAATTCACAAATTTTTATAAAACAACTAATGAAAATGGAATAGCTACTCTGAATAAAAATTTACAAGTTGGTTTATATACTATTTATACTCAAATTAAAGATTCTAAAAATAAAAAGTTCATTTCATACAAAAATTCTAAAAACAAAGCAACCCTGACAGTTAAACCTTCAGCAGGTGATGACTGCTGTTCTTTTTATGTTCAGGTAAGTGATACTGAAAGTGTTTGTGGCTTCAGACGTGATAATGTTGGGGATGCACTTATCAAGGTTAAAACTTCAAAAAATTGGTATGGTAAAACTGCAGTTAGGCATTATAAGGATTCCGGAAGCTATTTCTGTCATTTGGTGGCCACTTCCGATGGCTGGATGATGGGTAATGGCGGTCTTGATGACGTTAGTGTAGTCAAGAATATTGAAAAATTGGCGGTGGACATGATGAAATCCAATAAAATCAAAATGTCCAGCCTGAAAAAGATTAGAATGTATAAAAGATGGGCAAACTTTGGACACTTCTCCATTAAAGCTCCTGACGGACGTTATGCAGTTGTTTATCAGGGAAGCATTCAGACTGGAAAATTAAAACCTGGTGAATTCTTATGCAATCCAAATTTCAAATCTTATCAGCGCCATGGAACTTATGCGAAGTATGGTACTAATCCGGCAAAAGTGGCAATTAAAGTAGGAGCAACAGATCACTATGGAATCTATAGAAGACAAATCACCATATTCCATTGGAAGGCCACTACTAAAAATTATAAGACTACTGCTAAAATTAATGTTCATGCCGCAAATGATAACGGAAGGCTTGTTGGCAGGTCATCTGCCCATTATGTGGATAATATAGAGTATCAAGGCAAGTTTGTAAGCAAATATAAACTTCCTAAATCTCCAAATTCAATTCGTTTAGGAACTTTGAACTTTGGAAATATTGATAAGCTTATTAAAACTCCAACCACTATAAAAGCTCCAAATGTAGTAAATCAGTTCAACAATACCAAATACTTTAAAGTAACTGTAAAAAACAAAAATACCAAAAAAGTTGTTAAAGGAATAAAAATCAAAGTACAAGTGACTTCTGGAAGTAAATCAAAGTCTTACACTCTTAAAACGGATAATAAGGGTGTTGCCAAATTTGATACTAAAACTTTAAATGTGGGAAATTATAGTGTTGTTATTAGTCCTGCAAATAATAAATACCTAATTTCTGGTAAAAGTAAAATAGTTATTGAAGCTATTCCGGAAAATATCACAGAGGGTAATTCTACTGTGGATGTTCCTGAGAATGTTTCTGATGGTAATTCTACTGTGGATGTTCCTGAGAATGTTTCTGGTGATG
>NZ_JBGULU010000026.1:0-11003 GCF_045116495.1 Methanobrevibacter sp.
AACTCCATTTTAATTATGGGAAGGTTTATATAATGAAAAAAAGAAAAGAAGTATTATGGGATTAACCCCATAACACTTTCAATATTAATTGCAATATTGAAATTATTGCTTGAATAATTCCAAGTGCAATTAATATTTTTTCGCTTTTTTTCATGGAAAACCTCCATAATCGAGCTACTTATCATAGCTCTAATGGTTAATTCTATTTTTCATTGCATATATATCTATTTAATCTTATTAAAGGCATTTCAAATAGTTATTATTGAATTGATTATGTAAAATTGCTTTGTTCATGGAATATTGCTTTCACTTTGTAAATTTATGATTGATTCTACAATTTGTGGAATCGTTTTGATTGAAAGCATCTTCTGATTTTACTAACTTTTCAGACTTAAAAATATTAGTTAAATGTTTACTCATGGTTTTGATATTTTTACCAAATAATTCAATTATAATTTTTTGTGTAGTCCTCATTGTGTCCTTTTATTAATCAATAATTACATTTATGGCTACTGCTTTCGTCTTCACTAATCCATAGTAATGTTTTTACAATTTCACTATTCATAAAATATTTTAATGTTAATGTTGATAACAGTATAGTGTAGGAGCTAAAAGTACATTATATTTTGTATAGTATATGGGCAAAATCCTTTTTAAATGATTTATAGTCTTTATAAGATCTATTAAATTTTAATATTTATTTTAGCACATGATAACTTGGTATCGGTTATTAAATAGGTTAATCAATAATTATTCTTTCTTATTTTCATAAAAACAGTTTTTTAATTAATTATTTTTTAAGGCTGTTTTGGCTGTTTTTAGGCGGGTACTTATATTTTGTATAGTATTGTTGGTATAATACTAAGCATCAACATTTCTTAATACATTGAAAAAATAAGATTAATATTTGGAGGTGTGAATTTATTAAATGTTGTTAATATTTTTGTGAAATAGTATATTTAATATATGTGCTTTGGATTTAAAAAAGTGTTATTTAAAATAAATATTTAATTATTTAAAGATGTTAATAAGTATTTTACTAGTAAAAGCATTAAGTGAAAAAATAATAAAATAAAAGTAAAACTCCAATATAAATTATTTGTATTCAAATCACTAATCATTGCAACTATTAATCTTTACATCCATTAATTTGGTGTCGGATATGGGTTTTGGAGGCAAATTATTAATGTATTTAGATTATGTTAATTTTAGTGGGAGTTTGGCAATTCATTTGCTGTTAATGTAAATCAATTCCTTTAAATGTATATTTAATAATAGTATTATATAGTTACAATTGGTGTTTGACATGTCAAATAATTTTAAATATCTTGATGATTTAATCCAAAAAGGGAGGCATTTGCCTATAGTTTTAGACTCTGATATTGTTTTAAGTGATGAAGAGGTATCTCAGTATCCTGAAGGAATTTTAATTGGTAATCCTGTGATTGATATTGTTATTGAAGGTAACGCTCACACTATTGATGCTAAGGGAAAAACAAGGATATTTTCATGTTCTGGAAATGTTACATTAAAAAATATCACATTCAAAAATGGGTTTAATGATGATGGGGGTGCAATAAAAAATAGTTCTGGTGAACTCAATATTGAAGACTGCGCATTTGAGGGTAATGCTGCAGTTTATTCAGGTGGAGCAATAAGAAATGAATTTCATACTCTTCGCATAATTAAATCCTTCTTTTCTGATAACTCTGCAAACAAGGGTGGTGCAATAAGTAATACTGAAGATATGTATGTTTCTGATTCCACAATAAAAAACAACATCACGCAGGATACGGGTGCGTTAGATAACCGGGGCAACCTTGTATTACGAAATGTTCATTTTGAAAATAATGAAACTGAAAATTCTGATTATGATTATGATGTATGCAATTATGAGGAAATACATATTGGAGGAGATTATTCATCAGATCAACAGAAATCATTATTTAACGAGGGTTGTGTTCAAACTTCTGGTTCAAGAGATATGATTGTTAATCAGGGAGAAATCATTGAATCGTCAGTTGAAGATTTCACTTTTCTGGAGGATTTGATAAATAATTCTAAAGAAGATGTAATTAAATTGGAATATGATATTGCTTTAAACTGTTTGGCAGATGAGGATTCAAAATATTATAGTGGAATAAAAATCTATAGAAATAATTTGGTCATTGATGGGGGTGGCCACACTGTTGATGCACGTGGAAAAACACCTATATTCTTGATAAATGGTGAAAATATTAAAATTAAAAATATCACATTAAAAAATGGGGATTCATCTGTTGAAGGTGGCGCAATAATGAATGGGGGTGAGTTAATTATATGCAATTCAAAATTATGCAATAATCAGGCCAACAAGAATGGGGGAGCCATTTTTAATTGTAAAAAATTAACTGTAATTAACTGTATGTTTTCAAAGAATGGTGTAGGAAAAAGTGGTGGAGCCATATTTAATGATGGCGATTTAAATATTATTGATTCAACATTTTCCGGTAATTATGCTTATTTAGGTAGTGCAATACTTTCAACAGTTGAATTTGATTCCAATTTAAAAAATTGTAATTTTGAAAATAAAAATAGGGAAGTGGTCTACGATAATAATCCTCCATGGTGATGGTTTATAGCTTATTTTTTACATTTATATAATTTGGAGTCTAATATTATGAGTAGAGTTAAAAGTACATTATATTTTGTATAGTATACGGGTAAAATCCATTTTAAATGATTTTTAGACTTTATATTATTTGTTAGAGTTTAATAATTGTTTTTTCTTATTTTTACATAATTTTATTTGAATATCTATGCTCCTGCTCAAATCGGCAATGCGATTGTTTACTATTTGATATTCAATTTTGATTCGCTGAACAATGTCGCTTCACCTGCTATTAGAACTTTATCATTTTTGATTTTACAGTATAATTGTCCACTTCGTTTGGAAGCCTGATATGCATGTATATTATTTTTGTTTAATTTTTCACTCCAGTACGGCACAATATGGCAATGCCCAGAACCGCATACTGGATCTTCAGGAATATTTAATTTTGGTCCGAATGATCTTGAAACGCAATCATATTCCTTTCCTTTTGCAGTAATATGAAGTAATAGTCCTTCTAATTTTTCTATTTTATCTAAATTTGGTTTAAAATCAATTACACTTTGGGGACTATCCAATACACATAACAAATCCCTTGCTTTAAAAACCTCATTTGGTTGCACTCCCAATGCATTGATGATTTCGTCAGTTATGTGCACTGGTTTTAAATCATATGCTGGAAATTCCATTTCATATAACGTATCTTTTCTTTTAACAGATAATTGGATATTATCAATTGTTTTAAAATAAATTTCATCTGTGTTTTCATAAAAGTTTAGTATTACAAAGGCTGTTGCTAGTGTTGCATGTCCGCAGAGGTCAACTTCACCTCCCGGTGTAAACCATCTGATTTCATATTGATTGGAGTTTTTAACTGCAAATGCAGTTTCAGATAGGTTGTTTTCAATGGCTATATTTAACATCACCTCTTCATTTATCCATTCATCAAGAATGCAGACTGCCGCAGGATTTCCTTTAAATATCTGATTGGTAAAAGCATCAACAACATACTGTTTCATTTTCTACACCCAAATATATTTTTTTCATTCAATATCCTTAATGTTTGTGTAACAGTAAATAATTTTAAAATTTATATAATTCAGGGGTTAATATTATGTCTTGAGTGAAAAACATTGAAAAAAAGATTTTTAAAATTGAATAAGGATAAATTTGTTAAACAAATTTTGACACATCCTCATTCAAGTGAGGATATTGAAAATTCTGATTATTGGGAAGAAATTGATTCATTATTTGCTGATGTGTTGAGGATATTGTTTTACTGACTTGATATTTAATATTTCTAGAATAGAATATTTTTCTTTAAACTGGAATATTATTTTTTTCCCAATACTACTTTATAAAGGCCATAGAAAATGAATATGATGGGAACTATAACTGCAGTAACTTTTTTAGTATAATAAAATCCAACAATTGCAATAATTAAAGCCAATATTCCACCAATGAGCCATTCCATTCCTCTGTCCATTTTTCAACATCCATTATATGATTATGCTTTTTTTGTTTATGTTATGTATATTAATTCATAACACTAGAAAAAGAGTCAATAAAAAATAAAATAAAACCAATCAGAAGATTGGTTATTAAATTCTAGTCTAGATATAATCTTACACCTTCGATGATTAAAGCTACACCAATAAGAATTGCAGCGAAAAGAGGCTGATTGATTGAAAATCCTCCAAGAGCAAATGAGATTATACCTAAAATTATAATCAATACTGAAGCGATTTTTGATATTTTTGAATCTGAAATAAGACCAATTATGCCTCCTAAAATCAGTATGATACCAATGATATAGAATTGTAATCCGAAAATGAATGATAATGCAGTAATGTTAAATATGAACACCATTCCCACTATAATGGCTAGAATCCCAATAATAATATTGACTGCTGAAAATCCGGATAGCATTAATGCTATACCAAAGAATACTAAACTTAATCCAATAAAAATGGACAATGTTGCAGTACTGAAAACAGGGAAAATTATAAAAATTAATCCCAAGAGTATTGATAATATTCCTGCTATTTTATTTGGTTCCATATGTTTTCCTCCAAAAATTTATTATATATGATTAAAAAAGAAAAATGAGAGTTAAACTCTCATTGTTTTTTCGGTTCTAGCCGCAACGTTGCAATAAATACAACTGCCAGCAGAATGGCCGTTACTATCATTACGAATCCCATAGCTTCCTGAATAATGACATCTATAGCATTCAGAACAGTGCTGTCCTGTGTAATATTTTCTGTACCAGCTGCTTGTAAGTAATTTGCTGCATCATCAAAGAATTGTGGGTCGTTTGCATGGTCTGGTGCATACATATTGATTGCAGTAGAGAGACCTCCCATAACTCCGAGAATTAGAATTACCCCAATAATTGCAGTACCCATTGATTCACCTAATGTTTGTGTGGTTGTAAGAACACCAGATGCGTTATTTTCACTTTTCTTAGGAATATTGATTAATGAAATGTCTGTGCTTAAAGACATTACAAAACCAAGTCCGGCACCCAGTACAAACAGACCAGGTATTAGATCATACATTGTTGTATTTAATCTGAATTGATAGCTTAAAATCAAACATCCAGCGATCGCGATTAAAGATCCTAGTGCAATGAGGGTCTTATGACTAAATTTAGTAGATAAACTTGGAGCTGCTATTGCGAAAAGAAGCAGACCTATAGTCATCGGAAGTGTAGTCAAACCAGTATTCAATGCATTTAATTGCATTACACTTTGCAAGAACAGTGAAACTGCAAACAATGCTCCACCCATTGCAAGACAACCTATTAATCTAATGATTGCTCCTACACGTAAATTTCTGTCTTTGAATAAGTCCATATCAAGTAATGGCACTTTTCCATTTCTTTTCCTTCTGATTTCAAACCAGGCAAATATTGCAAGGATAACTAAACCTAAAACTATTACAGCAACGCTGTAAGACTCTTTTGTCAGCATTAAAATACCCCAAACAAACAAGACAAGTCCTATAACTGAAATTATAGTACCGGTAATGTCCAAATCGTTTTTAGATTCAGTAGGTTTGAAGTCAGGTATTTTATGTTGCATTACTAAAATAAATATTACAAATATTAATTCAACTGCGAATCCCCATCTCCAACTTAAAAATGTTGTCATGACCCCACCGAATAGTGGACCGACAGCGGCAGAAATGGAAACCATTACACTTTCAATTGCCAAAGCAAATGTACGTTTTTCACCGGAATAGATTCCGCTTATAAGGGAAACAGTAGCAGGTGTCATTAATGCTCCTGCAATACCTTCAATCAATGCCCATCCAATAAATAACACTGGAGTACTCCAACTTATTGCTGCAGTAAATGTACCGATACCATAAAGTACAGTACCGATTATGAACAGTTTCTTTTTACCGACTATGTCTTGAAGTTTGGTACTGAGCAGCATGAATGCCGCAGTGATTAATGTATAGAATGACATAATCATCTGAATGGTACTTACATCGGTATGTAAATCAACTACAACCTTAGAAATACTTACATTCATGAATGTAGCATCCAATGTTATAATAAATGAAGCACAAGCTACTAACACTAATGGAATCCAAGAATGTTCTTTTAGTGTTTCACTCATATCTATTAATCCTCCTATATATCCATTTTAAGTATAAAATATGACTGACTTGTCATATGTGTTATATCAATAGGTTATATCAACAATTTTTATATCCTATTAATACTAATTTATGTCAGAAATAATATTTAATAATTTGTTTTAATTTTAAAATTAGAATTGAAAAACAAAAATATTAAAAATTAGATGGGGAAGGCGAAAAATCAATATTTGATAACTTCTAATGATTTAATCGAAAATTAAAGAAAAATTGCTTTTTTTGGTTCTATTTTAATGTTATTACTTTGTCTGATTTTTCAAGGATTTTTTTATCATTTGTGATGATAAATGTTGTTTTTCCATCAATTATATTGCTGATGTCAACATTGACGTCATCAAAAATTAAGATTTTAGGATTTCCTATTAGGGCTCTTGCAATACAGATCAGTTCTTTTTCGCTATTGCTTATTGTATTTTTCTCATCTGAAATTTTTGTTTCGTATTTATTTGGTTTTGATTCGATAATTTCATCAAAACCAATAGCTTCACATGCTTTTTTAACATTTTCTAAATTATATTCATCGAGTCCATATCCAATGTTTTCAGCTATAGTGCCCTCAAAAATCCATTTTTCACTTGGAACATATCCAAAGATATTTTTATAACTGTCAGAATCTATCTTGTTAATATCAATATTGTCGATAAGGATTTCACCGGAATCAACCTCATGCAATCTGATTAACAATTCCATTAAAGTGCTTTTGCCTGAATTTATTGGGCCGGTAATGCAGACAATTTCTCCTGGAGTTATTTTTAAATTAAAGTTATTGATGATATTTCCATAGCTGACATTTTTGAATTCAATTACAGGTTCGAGATTGTTTTTGTCCAGTTCTATTGAACCTTTAGAATTTTCAACGGGAGTTTCTATAATTTCTAATATTCTATCAAGGCTGGCTAAAGATGTTTGCCATGATGTTAAGAGGGCGCTTGCTCTTAAAAGAGGTTTAGTTAATAGTTTTCCGTATAATATTACAGTTAACAGTGTACCTAGCAGTATTTCATTATTAATTAACATATAAACTCCATATAAATAAACAATGATATTTCCAACATTTATAAAAAGTTGTGCGAATGGAGGAACTGCTCCTGTAGAAAATCTGGAGGATTTATAGTATTTGTCAACTTCATTATTCAGTTCTTCAAATTTTTCTTCCACATAATCCTGACAGTTATATGTGAGGATTGCTGTGTGGTTTGCAACAACCTCGCCCATAAATCCAATCATGTTCCCCATTTCATTTTGATGTTTTATATAGTTCGGCTTTGATTTAAAGTCGAAATAATATAAAACAATTCCAAATATTGGCAATAGTGATATGTAAATTAAACTTAATTTATAGTTAGTTGAAATAATCAATGCTAATGTGAAAATGAATGCTATTATCACTCCCACATATTCGGACAGGTAGTAAATAATGAATGTCCTCACATTCATCAAATCACTGTTGAGCCTGCTCATGATATTTCCGGAAGTATCTGAATATACATGTTTTAATTGTGCACTGACCAATGAGTCATATAACTTCATTCTTAGCCTGTAAGCTACTTTTTCGCCAACAAAAATCATTGTTCTTGATGCTGGCAATTTTAGAAAATATCCTGCAGCATATAATCCCAATAAAAATATTAGATTTTCAAAAATATCCTCATAGTCAGTTTCAGCCAAACCATCCAGGAAATGGTTCACTGTTTCCCCTGCAAGTTTTGGAATATATGCGATACAAAATGTAGAAACGGCAATCAGTATTATTGAAAATATCACCTGAATTTTATAGTCGGAGATTAATTTGTAAAATTCGGATAGGATTTCCCTTTGTGATTTCATTGCCTAACCTCCTTATGTAATTCCTGATAGGTTAAGCAATTTTTAAGCAATTCCTCATGATTGCCTTCACCAACAATTCTGCCTTTATCTAAAACTATTATATGTTCGATATCTTTAATCTGTTCAATATTTTTAGTTAAAATGATATTTGTTTTATTTTCAACCTGATAATCAAATTCATCAAAAATATAGATTTCCTTTTCATGCACAATACTTCTGGCCAATATGATCTTCTTTTTAAAGCCGTCGCCGATATTGGAGGCATTTTCTAAAACTATTGTATCTAAATTTAATTCTTCATTAAACAGGTCAGATAAACCTGAGGCTTCGCAGGCTTTAATAACATCATTTTTTGTAGTCAGTTTGTCTCCTAATGTGATGTTATTGTAGACAGTATCCTGAAATATAAGGGTTTTTTGCATTGCAAAGTTAATTTTGTCTTTAAGTTCATCATAGGCCAAATCATTAATGTCATATCCGTCAATTAGAATTTCACCTTCGTCAATATCATATAATCCATCGAGCAGATACATTAAAGTTGTCTTGCCGCTGGAATATTTTCCAACAATGGCCACAGTTGTTTTATCAGGGATTTTAAACGAAATATCTTTAATGATGTCATAGTTATCATTATTAAATGAAACATTTCTAAATTCAATTCCCTTGAAATCGCTTTTTAAGGTTTTGCTTTTGTTTTCTATATTTTTCTCTTCAAGATCAAGCAATTCTTCTATACGGTTTGCTGAAGAATAGCCTTTAGGCCAGTTTTCAATGAAATCGTGTAGGGATAACAGTGTGGATGCAAAATATATTATGTATTGAATAATAATGACTATATCAACGAATGTGTTATAGTGTTTGCCGGGATTTAGAAGGGTTGTGCCCGGATCAAGAGTAAAATCAAATAAATAGATTAATAGAAGCACGACAAACACATCTGAAAGAAAAATGAATAATGGGGAAATGTAATACTGGTCTAGTTGAAATCTCAAACTGGTATTATATGAGTCGGTGATTGCTTCATCGAATTTTTTTCTTTCAAATAATTTCTTTTTAAAGACTTTTATTGTTTTTAATCCGGTAATTTTTTCCCTAAATAAGAAATTAATCCTACCATAAGTTTTTTTAACTTCAAAATAAAAATTCGTGATTTTTTTAAGTTTAAGAATCATTAACATATCAAGGATTATGACAAAGATTGTAAAATATAAAGCAAATTCAATATCAATTAATGAGATTTCGATAATGATACCTACAGTTACAAATGGTATGACTAAAATTTTCTTTAAAAATATCTGGATAAAATTTTGCTGCAAATAAACTTCTCTTGTAATCCTGTTCATCAAATCTGTGCTTGAAAATTTATTAAACTCTTTTTGCGGCAATCTGGTTACAATATGAAACAGTTTTTCACGGGTGTCATGGCCAATGGTGACTGAAAGATTATTAGACAAATACACTATTGCAATCATTGAAACAATTAAAAGAAATGAATAAATGAACATGGATAGTCCATCAGCATTTAACAAAGGAATTTCTTTCATTTCAACATGGGTTAAGGCGCTTTTAAACAGATTAATAATGGTTAATTGAAAATAAGTCTGTAATATCGAGAAGACCAATATCACAAAAATTTGTAATTTATGTTGTTTAAATGCGAACTTAACGTATTTTTTCATATTATCATTAATTACTATCATTAAATGAATTATTAAAATGTTCTATTTTTTTGGTTTTTCATGCAATATGTCTATCTTTAAATGTTGTTCTATTTGTTGATGATACTAACTTTTATTCACAATGTAAAAATATCATTTATTTTTCATGTTTTTGAAATTGAATATTGTCTAAAAATATTTTAAGTTTCTAAGAATAAAAAATTAATAGTAATATTTATATTGAACAATTAAAAAAAATAACAGTGACTCATAATGAGTTTATTAATAAACAAAAAGGTGAATCAAATGAATGTAGGAGAGATAATTGGGGATGCTTTGGCATATCCATTTCACAATATTAAAGCTTTAGTTTTATTTATAATTTTAGCAATAATTGCTGCAATTATAGGTGGGACAACTGTAATTAGTTTATTAGGTGTTTCAGCTACAAAAGGAGTATCCAGTTTTGCTCTTGGTGGTGTAGGAATTATTGGAATCCTGGTTTTCATTATAGTGATGTTCCTGATTGAAGGATATGCATTAGACATTGTAAAATTTGGTATTGAAAGAAGAAATGATGGTCCTGGAATTGATATCGGAAGACAAATTTCAAATGCTATCAAATTAATTGCTGTTGACATTGCTTATTACGTTGTCCCTGCGATTATAATTTTTGTTTTAGGAATATTCCTCAGGAACTGGATTTTATCCATAATCAGTATAATTTTATTTATAATATTTGCTTTAGCAAACTTTATGGCTAGATGCAGATTAGCAAAAACTGACAGTTTAGGCAATGCCTTATCTATGGGAGAAGCTATCGGGGATATATCCAGAGTAGGATTGGGTAAACTTATTGCAACTGTTATTCTTGTTGTAATTATAGCAGTAATCATTGTATTTGTTGTACGTCTTGTTGGTAGCATGAATGATATTCTCAGTGACATCTTATTAGGTATCACTTCAGTTTACTTAATATTCTTCTGGCACAGAGCTATTGGTTTATTATACTCTGATGTATAATCAAACCACCATTTTCTTTTTTTTTAATCTTAATTAATTATCAATCTTTTTGATATGAATAATATTAATTTCAGACAAACAAAGAAAAAATACTTCAAAATCTTCCATGGCATTGACAATGAGGATATGCGCAGATTAACTCAAATAAGATAATAACATGGGAGGATTATAATGGATATTGTAGCGATAATGGGATCTCCAAGAAAACATGCAAATACGGACATGTTACTTGATGA
>NZ_JBGULU010000027.1:0-2638 GCF_045116495.1 Methanobrevibacter sp.
ATAAGTAATACTTATTTCCATTAAGATATTACATTTAAATATATATAAATTAGGAGTATATAAAAATTACGATTAAAATAAAAAAAAGTATTACTTAATAAATAATTGAAAAAAAAGTGAAAAAATTTATAAATAAAGAAAAAAAATAAAATTAGAATAGTGGATCTTTCACCATTCCAATTCTAAAGGAGTTTAAAATAACCAAAAGGGTTAATCCTAAGTCTCCAACACCAACAGACATCATCAAGGTTATAATACCCAATATTGCAAGTATTGCACATAAAAATTTAATCACAATTGCTGCAGTAATGTTTTGTTTAATAATGCCCATTGTTTTATGGCTTAAGGAAAACAGATATGGGAGTTTTGATATGTCATCCTGCATTAATGCAACATCTGCTGTTTCAATAGCCACATCGGAACCTGCGGCTCCCATTGCAATACCAATATTTGCACGTGCCAGTGCCGGTGCATCATTAATACCGTCACCGACCATTGCAACATCACCGAATTTGTTTCTGATTGTATCGAGGATATTCAACTTATCTTCAGGAAGCAAATCTGAGAAAACATGCTGAATACCAATTTCTGAAGCAACCTTATTGGCAGCCATTTTATTATCACCAGTAAGCATTACGGTTTCAACACCTCTCTGTTTTAAATCACTGATAACTTCTGAAGCGTTGTCCCTGATTTTATCAGATACAGTAATAAAACCAATAACCCTTTCGGCATTACCAATAAATATGATTGTATTTCCTTCAGCAGTATATTTATTAATTTCATCCCGTGAAATATCAAAGGAACTTCCTTCAATCAATGATTCATTTGCTGCATAGAACTGTTGACCGTTAATGGTGGCAATAATTCCTTTTCCCGGAACATTTTTAAACTCTTCAACATCATCAGAACTAATATTGTTTTCATCTGCATAGTTTACGATTGCCTGAGCAATTGGGTGAGAAGATTCTGATTCCAAAGAAGATGCAATTCTAACAATATCCTCTTCAGAATAATTTTCATCTAAAACATTAACCTCACTTAATATCAATTTTCCTTCTGTTAAAGTACCTGTCTTATCAAAGATTACCGCTTTAACGTTACGCATCTCTTCAACATATGAACTTCCCTTGATAATAACCCCATTTCTAGTGGCTGAAGTGATTGCAGACACCATTCCAACAGGAGTTGAAATTAAAAACGCACATGGACAAGAAATTACGAGTAGTGAAAGGGCTTTATAAACCCAATCGGTAAGGTCTTGGCCAAACAACAATGGCGGAATGAATGCAACACAAAGTGCACCAATCATCATTGCAGGAGTGTAATATTTAGCCACCCTTTCAACCAAAGTTTCAGTTTCAGATCTGTTAAGCTGAGAGCGTTTTACCAAAGTAACGATTTTTGAGATTACTGAATCTTTTGCTGCAGTAGTTACTTTAATTTCTAAATATCCTTCTTCATTTACAGTTCCGGAAAATACATCATCTCCGACTTGTTTTAAAACAGGAACACTTTCACCAGTAATGGAAGCCTGATTAACTGAAGATGAACCTGAAATTACTTCCCCATCCAATGGGACTTTATCACCCGGTTTTACAATTACAATATCTCCGATATTTACGTCATCGACATTTCTAATTTCTTCTTTGTCCCCAACTTTAACTCTTGCAGTATCCGGAGTAATTTCAACTAATGATTTTATTGAACGTTGGGCTCTAAGTTCAGCATAGTCTTCTAAAAATTCTGCAATGTAATACAAGAAAGTAACAGCCGCACCTTCTTCAGGATGCCCGATGATAAATGACGCTATACATGCAATAGACAATAACATTGCTGGACCAACAGTGTGTCTTTTTACTAATGATTTGTAAGCTGAAATAGCTATTTCATAACCTGCAATAATCGCCCCAACCATATAAGTTATGGTTACAACGGTTGGACTGAATGACAACCATTCAAAAACATGACCTAAAACAAACAATATACCGCTGGCAACGATAATCTGTATCGGCCTATTGGCTATTAATGGTTTTCCTTCAGCCAATAATTCTCCATCACCATGTCCATGGTCATGTCCGTGGTCGTGTCCATGGTCATCATCATCTGCACAATCAGGACAACCACAAAGACTTATTTCAATATCATCATGGTCATGTTCATGATGATGCTCATGCTCATGATCGTGGTCATGCTCATCATCATCTGCACAATCAGGACAACCACAAATCTTTAAATCAACATCTTCCTCATAATCTATTTTTTCGCTATGATCATGTACACTAAAATCGGTTTTTGCCTGATAATCTCTTAATAACTGCTTATCATAATGGTCAGGATTTTCACAGTGAATCTCATCACAGTTTGGATCTAAACAGATGTAATTGTAATGTTCCGGATTGCGGCAATTTTCATCAAAACAATCTGAATCATAACACCTATTTTCTACCATAATATCACCAATTAAAAATTATTCTAATATATGTTCAAAACCTACTTTGTAAATCATTTCTATGTGAAGGTCTGTAAGAGAGTATCTTGCCATTTTTCCTTCCTTCTGGTATTTGACAATATTGTTTGCACGCAAAATTCTTAATTGATTTGAAACAGTAGTCTGGTTCAACTCAAGTGCTTCACA
>NZ_JBGULU010000028.1:0-6804 GCF_045116495.1 Methanobrevibacter sp.
CCAACATACATTTTTTATTATTAATCAAAATTGTTTTTATTATAAAATAAGCAATTTAAAGAATTTTAAAAAATTAATCATCAACCAAAAAATATGTTAATCATCAACTAGTAAATATGTTAAATCGGATGTTATCTAATGAAATATTCAAAACACAATTGAAAACATGACAATTTTAATTTCCAAACATACTGAAAGCAAATTAATTCAAACTTGAGTATCCAAACATTATTTATTATAATATTCGCAAAATTTTCCAGGGTATGCGGAATGCCCTAAACCACAATAATAATCAACTATTCCTCCAGAATCAAAATCACCAACTATCCCCCCATGATCATCAAGAAATTCTTCGTAGAAATATCTGCATCCAAAACCGCAATACCCCGCTTCCCCATTCTC
Source organism: Methanobrevibacter sp. (assembly GCF_045116495.1). Taxonomy (GTDB): domain Archaea; phylum Methanobacteriota; class Methanobacteria; order Methanobacteriales; family Methanobacteriaceae; genus Methanocatella. The sequence goes on from NZ_JBGULU010000028.1 coordinate 403, forward strand.
TATCATTTCTTTACGAATCATTTCCTGTTCTTTTCTGATTTTAGCTTCTTCCTCTAATTTCCTAGCTCTTTCCTGTTCTTCCCTCTTCCTTTTTTCCTGTGCGTCCCTTTCTTTTTTTAATTCAGTTTTTATGTAATCTTTGATTTTATCTTCATTCATGTTTTCTTTTCTATAAATTATCTTATTTTGCAGATTGTCTTTAATGGAAGATAGGTATTTTTGGCCAATATTATTTTTTCTTATTTCCGATTTGATTTCTTCTGATTCGAGTATTTCATCAATCATTTTCAATTTTTTTCTTTTCTCTTCTTTTTCCTTATCCATTTTTGTTTTGTATTCAACTATCAGCTGGTTCACCCTATATTCGACACCGCCGCTTGTAATCTGACCGGAGTCAATTTCTTTTTCCACCTGCAGCCTGATGGCTTTTCTTGTTTTAGCATAATCCAAACCGTAATAATCCAATGTTTTTTTAAAAGCATTGCCGAATGACAATACTCCTCCAAGAATTGTATTAAGTTTTTGTTTGGCTTTTCTTTTTTCAATATTGACTGTGTTCTGATTTGGTGAATGATAATTCTGTTCAATATAGGATTTTTCTATTCTAGTTCCGCAATTGCTGCAGAAATTGTCGTTCTTATTTAATTTAGACCCGCAGTTAGTACAAAAATTAGCCATGTTCTACCCCTTTAATCATCTACTAAAATAAGTTTAAGTCAAAAAAATTATAAATATATGTCGAAAAATTTGTTTGAAGCGAATCTTTTCAACCCCAATATTCGAACTGAAAAAATTATATACTTACCATTCTATTAAAAGAATTTTCAATAAGTATTAAAATAAAATTTTATTTAATTTTAATCATTAAATAAGAGTCATTTTGGATATCAAAAAAATAATTTCCGAAATTTATAAAATAACCCATTATTTATATGGAAAATCAAAGATTAAAAGAATTAATTTTTAATTACTTTAAGTAATAAAAATAGAAAACTTTATATACTAACAAAAAGTAAATAAAATACATTCATAGGAAATTCCTAAAAAGGAGTGTGAAAACTATGGTAGATTCAGAAACTATTGATGCAAAAATTTCAGATAAACAAGAAGAATTTGAAGAAAAAGTTGATGATGTAGAAGAAGAAACTGAAGAAACCAAAGATACCTTCGAAGATAAAAAAGAAAAAGGAAAAAATATTGCAGACAATGTTATTGCTGATTTATCAAAAACCATTGATGAATTTAGAGAAAACATTAAAAACATGCAAAAAAATGCAGATCAAAGATATCAAGATTATAAAAAATCAACAGTACAAACTTTAGACATTGATTTAGTAGAAACCAAAGACTTTTACTACATCAAAGCCGCAGTTCCTGGTGTTAGCAAAAAAGATATTTCTATCGAAGCAGGTGACAATGACATTACCATCGAAACAACTTTCACCCCATACATTGAAGAATTCGATGAAGAGGATGAAGCTGAATTAATTGTTTCTGCAATTAAATCAGGAAGATGTGTAAAAACTGTAAGATTTGAAAACAGCATTGATCTTGAAAACATCAAAGCAAGATTCAAAAACGGAACTGTTCTCATTACCCTTCCAAAATTAGTTATACCAAAACATAAAGTAAAAGTAGAGTAGTCTTTCTACTTTTTTCTCACTTTTTTTACAAAAATTTAAATACCACTTTTTTCAACTATTAATCCATGAATGAAAAAATTGCACTTGCCCCATGTAACGGAATGAGTCCGAACGGACTGGTTTGCCGTGTTGCAGTCGGGGACTTTAAAAAGGAAAATGAAAATGCAATATCCATTTGCATGGGTTCTACTTCTGCAGATATTGAAAACAAAAACACAAAAATGCTTAAGAAATATCCGATAATAGCCATTAACGGTTGTTCAAATAACTGTGTAAACACTATTTTAGAAAACAAAGGTGTTGATGTTTTTAAAAGCATTAATGCAAGTGATGTTTTAAAAGATTGTGATGTTTGTGCCCGTGATCCATTCAGATTGGATGATGAGGCAGAAGAGTGTGTAAAAATAATTAAAAAAGAGTTGGAAAACTCTTTATAAATTCTAGTATCTTACTTTTCCAATATGTCTTGTTGCACCTGGATCTTCATCGTTGAAGTGTGCCAAATAATATACGAACCATTCAAGTGGAATTACAAGTATGAATGGAGATAATAGCTTATCGACATCAGCATAATCCTTCAGGTCAAACAAGATTGTTTTAGCTTCAAGGTTCTCACAAAAGTCAATTGCCTTTTGTGTAATTTCATCAGATTCCAAATCAGACCTTAAAATGATAACCGGAACATCTTTTTCAGCCCTTTCAATAAGACCATGTCTGAATTCAGCTGAATATTCCGGACAGGCATGTTTTATTGCCCCTTCCATCAGCATTGTCATTGCCAATTTGTAGGCAAGGCCGAAGTTTGGACCGCTTCCCAGACAATAAAATATGTCTTCTGAAGCATACTTTTCAGCTAAAGCCTTATTTTCATCTTCAGTCAATAACAGTAATCTTTCAATCATTTCAGGCATTTCAATGAGTTCAGTCAATAATTGAGCCTTATACTCATAGTCAGATGCCTTAAATAGGATATAGTAAAGGCTTGCCAATTGGGTAATATAGGTTTTGGTGCCTAAAATTGCTGTTTCTGTTTCACATCTTGTAACAATTGGAGTTTTAGCTTCTTTAATCATTGAACTTTCAGGTTCATTTGAAATGGAAACAGTGTGTAGGCCAAACTCATTAGCTCTTCTCAGGGATGCCAATGTATCTGCGGTTTCACCTGACTGAGAAGTAAACACTGCAAGTGAGTTCTCGTTTTCGACTAATTTCTTGTTATAGTAAAATTCATAACCGGTATACACTTCTATATCTATATTTGTACTTGACATTCTTATTGCATCACGTACACTGTAACAGGTTGAGATAGAACTTCCACATCCAATCAGATATACCTTATCCGCTTTTAAAACCAAATCGGATGCTTCGTCCAATTTTGGCATTTCAGATTCAAAAGTCCTTTTGAGTGAATCCGGCTGCTCCATCATTTCATCATACATTTTATATTTCATAGCTTAAAACCCCTTTAAAATTAAATAATATTAATAATATATTGTTAATCAATATATAAATATGTTTATTAAAAAAATAAAATAATGATTAGTATGGAAATCGATTTATCTTTAATTGGAATGGAAAAAGGAAGGCAATACGAAACAATAATAACCACCCAAAACAATGAAGGAACAAAACATGCCGCACCGATTGGTGTTTTATGTTCAGGCAAAGATACAATTTTAAACCGCATATTCAAAGGAAGTCACACTTTAGACAATATAGTATCCCAAAAGGAGTTTGTTGTCAATATTTGCAATTCACCGGAGCTATTTACAGAATCACTAATCGATGATTTGGGTGATGAACATTTCAATGATGATTTGTCCCTTAAAGATGCTGATGCATATTTCAGATGCCGAGTAATCAAATTGACTGAAGCGGTAAAGCAAAGCGATCCCATCAAAAGCAGCGGCGAAGCCATTGTGATTAAATCAGAAGTTGTCGATTTGACAATAAAAAAAGAAACTGCTGCATTCAATCGTGGATTTGGCTATGTCATTGAGTCCTTAACCAATTTTTTACGTTTCGATCTGGTTGAAGGCGAGCAGAAGGAGTTTTATATAAAACGTTTCAATGAAGCATATCGCATTGTTAATAAGGTGGGAACCAAACAAGACATTAAAGCAATGCATAAAATAAAAAAAGAATTGAAAAATAAAGGCCATGACCTTTAATTTCGTATAACATCCATAAATTCAAAGCTGTCACCATCAAACAGTCCCTTGTCTGAGAGTTTAATTGATGGAATTACCAATAGGGACATGAACGCCATTGTCATGAATGGTGCGGTAAGCTTGCATCCCAAAGCGAAGGCCATTTTTTGCAGGGATTCTAATTTTTTTGCAGTGACAAAACCGTCTTCATTGCTCATCAGTCCCGCAATCGGAAGTGACAGGGACCCCTCAAAGTCATCGCTGACTACTGCAATTCCACCCTTATTGTCTACTACCTTATTCACGGCTTCCGCCATCTTTTGAGATGAGCATCCAATCACAACAATATTGTGTGAGTCATGTGCAATTGATGCCGCCATAGCTCCTTTTTTAATGCCGAATCCCTTAATGAAAGCATTTGTAAGATTATTTGACCCGTGACGTTCAACGACGGCAATTTTCAATACATCTTCTGATATGTCCGGCTGGAGGATGCCTTCTTTTGTTGTGAGTTTTGCGGTTGTCTTTTTGGTTATCAAATCTCCGTCAAAACATTGAATAACATTTACCTCACATTCATCGCCGTCAAAATAAATGTTGAAATCTTCAGGGGATTTTTTATCCACATTGATTGAGTTTACAACTTCCACATCCTCAACATCAAACAGAACATTTTCACCGTCGAAAACGCATTCTCCGGAAATGTATGTCTTCAATATATTGAAGTCAACAAGGTTATCCACAATGATAAAGTCAGCCTTTGAACCTGTGACGATTGAGCCGCCATCAAGACCGTAATGAGCCGCAGGATTGATTGTAACCATTTCAATTGCCTTGATTACATCAACACCAAGGTCAACTGCCTTTTTAACTGATTCATTTAGATGTCCGTTAATCAAATCTTTCGGATTTTTGTCATCGGCAACTATAAAATCAAAAATAGGTGAGTGGAGACGTCTTGAGAGCACCTCATTAGGTATGATTCCAAAACTGTCCTGATTTTTGTAATATTCAATACGTTGTGAAAAATCAAAGAGGTCATCCATATTTTTAGCAGATGATCCGTCACGAACCATAATTTTCATTCCTTTCTGCTTTTTTTCAATAGCTTCTTGAAAACTACTGCATTCGTGGTCAGTGACTATTCCCTGTTCGATATATCTGTCCAATTCTCTTCCGGAAACCAGAGGCGCATGACCGTCGATAGGTTTATTGTACATTCTTGCAATTCTAAGTTTCCTTAAAACTTCCTCATCCGCACCGATGACACCCGGAAAATTCATCATTTCGGCAAGTGCAACAACTTCGGGTTTTTGAAGCAGATATTCTATATCCTCAGAATCTATCACTGCACCTGATGTTTCAAATGCAGTTGCAGGAACGCAGGAAGGCGCTGAAAAATAAAAATTAAACGGAACAGTGGAAGCGTTTTCAATCATGAATTCAATTCCATCAATTCCATGAACATTTGCAATTTCGTGTGGATCGCATACAACAGAAGTTGTACCGTGTCTTACGGCAATTTTTGCAAACTGTGCAGGAGTCATCATACTGCTTTCGATATGAATATGAGAATCTATAAGCCCCGGAAGCATCAGACCTTCCACATCAATTTCAGTTTCTTCAGTAACCTGGATAGGAACAATCTCTTTAAAAATTCCATCTTCAATCGTTATTCTTGCAGGATATACTGAATCGGTTAAGACATCCAATATATATGCAGTGAATTTCATTTTTATTCCTCATGCAAAGCATTATAAAGAAGTGGCAAGAATGTACCGATATCAGTTACAATGCCTAAAACCTGAGCACTGCCCCTATCAGACAATTTGGTAACAGTAGACGGATTGATGTCTACACAGATACTTTTAACCCTTGATGGGAGAAGATTTCCTGTAGCAATTGAGTGAAGCATTGTAGCTATCATAATAACCATGTCAACTTCCTGAGCATATTTCCTCATCAGCTTTTGGGCTTCAGTAGTGTCTGTTATAACGTCTGGAAGTGGTCCGTCATCACGAATGGAACCTGCAAGTACATATGGAACGTCGTTTTTGATACATTCATACATGATTCCACCTGTCAGTGTCCCATCATCAACGGCATTCTGAATGGAACCAGAACGATTGATTTTATTGATTGCCCTCATATGGTGAGTGTGTCCGTGAGCTACGATTTTTCCGGTTTCAACTTCTATACCTAGAGAAGTTCCGAAAAGATTAGATTCAATATCGTGAGTGGCAAGAGCATTTCCAGCCATGATAACATCAATGTAACCTTCCCTTACCAATGCTGCCAGATATTTGCCGGAACCTGTGTGTACAATAGCAGGACCTCCAACAATACCTATTTTTCCGCCTTTGGCCTTGATTTCCTTCATTTCTTTGGCAATACCATATATCAAATTCATCAATGGCTTTTCAGAAGACACATCACTGTTCATGAACTCGAATACCTGCTGTTCTTCCCTTGACCTGTGTGGAGGAGTTACCCTAACACCGTCAAGACCTACAACAATCATGTCACCTTCCTTAACATCGGCAATTGGTTTTACATAAGCTCTAGGAACATCCTCATCAACGACGACAAGACAGTCCATTTCAATCTCT
>NZ_JBGULU010000029.1:0-2987 GCF_045116495.1 Methanobrevibacter sp.
GCATTCATGTTCGTCTTATCATCTTTGAAATTACCTTCTGTTACTGGAAGTTGTTCTCACCCTTGTGGTAACGGATTAGGTGCAGCATTATTCGGTCCTGCAGTAACTGCAGTACTCGCAACCATTGTACTTTTATTCCAAGCAATCTTACTTGCTCACGGTGGATTAACCACTTTAGGTGCAAACATATTCTCCATGGGTATTGTAGGACCATTAGCAGCATGGTTAATATATAAAGGTTTGACTAAAGCTAATGTATCTTCAACTATTGCAATCTTCTTTGCAGCATTTTTAGGAGATTTATTAACTTATGTAGCTACTTCATTCCAATTAGCATTTGCATTCCCTGCTCCAAGTTTTGGATCAGCATTAACTAAATTCTTAGTTATTTTCGCAGTAACTCAAGTGCCATTAGCTATTGGTGAAGGTTTATTAACTGTAATTATCTGGGACAGATTAAAAGCTTACAAACCAAAATTATTAGATAAATTAGGTGCTTTAGCTCCTAATGAAGCATAAGGTGATATAAATGAAAACATCAACATTAATTATTTTAGCTGTTGTTTGTATCATTTTATTCGTTGCACCATTAATAATGTTTAATGGTCATGGAGAAGATGATGGATACTTCGGCGGTGCAGACGATGCAGCTGGTGAAGCTATCGAAGAAACAGGTTTCCAACCTTGGTTTTCATCTATATGGGAACCACCTAGTGGTGAAATAGAAAGTTTATTATTTGCTCTTCAAGCAGCTATAGGTGCAATCATTATTGGTTATGCATTTGGTTACTGGAGAGGACAAGGTAAAGAAGAATAATTTGATTCTTCTTTTATTTTTTCTTTTTTTTTAAAGTGATTTTATGAAATTTGATATGGATTATATTGCACATAACAATGAGTTAACTGAATTCAATCCTTATGTTAAACTGTTTTTAACAATTATTTTGTTAATTGTTACATTAGCACTTGATAATCTATATTTTGACGTATTCATATTTGTTGTAATGTCTATTGTAATATTGGCCATTGCTAAAATCAACTTCAGATCATATTTTAAATTTCTAACAATTCCAATGGCATTTCTTGTAATAACATGTATCTTTTTACTGTTCTTCTTTGGAAAAGGGGAGGTAATATATGAAACAGGAATATTTGGTATAGTTGTCACTGATGATTCATTTCATTATGCGGTTTATACATTTATGCGTGTATTGGGTTGTTTGCCTATTTTAGGTTTTTTAGCACTTACAACACCAATATCAAAAATTTTACACTGTCTTAGGACTTTGAAAGTTCCTAAAGTCATGGTTGAAATTGCACTTTTGATGTATAATGTTATTTTCATATTCCTGAATGAAATTGATACCATGCAGAAGGCCCAAAATTCTAGATTAGGATATCATTCATACTGGACTTCATTCAAGTCTTTAGGTGCTCTTGTAAGTACAATATTTTTAAGGTCTCTTGATAAAAGTGAAACATTACAGCATTCTCTTGACTCCAGAGGGTACACAGGTGAACTTCCGATTTATGAACCAAGAAAATAGAGGAAAAATATGTTAGAAGTAAAAAATATTAAATATGCTTATAATTCAGAGTATCAGGCTCTTAAAGGAGTTAGCTTAAAAATTGAAAAGGGAGAAATGGTTGCTCTTTTAGGTAAAAACGGTGCCGGTAAATCAACTTTGTTTCTTCATTTGAATGGGATTTATGAACCTGATGAAGGTCAAGTTTTCATTGATGGTGAGGAACTAAAATATGATAAGAAATCATTACTAAAATTCAGACAGAAAGTAGGAATCGTTTTCCAAAACCCTGATGATCAGATATTCGCCCCTACAGTTGAAGAGGATGTTGCATTCGGACCTCTCAATTTGGGATTGTCTATGGAAGAGGTTCAGGATAGGGTTGAAGATGCACTGGCTCGTGTAGGCATGTCCGGATTTGAGAAAAAGGCGCCTCATCATTTAAGCGGAGGGCAAAAGAAACGTGTTGCCATTGCTGGAATTCTTGCAATGAAGCCTGAAGTCATGGTTTTGGATGAACCTACTGCAGGTCTAGACCCTCAGGGTGTTGTTGATTTATCAATATTATTAAGAGAACTTAATGATGAAGGAATTACAATCATAATTTCAACACACGAAGTGGATTTGGTTCCGAACTATGCTGAACGTGTCTTTGTTTTAGTTGATGGTCTGTTAATTGCTGAAGGCACACCTAAAGAGATTTTTGCTAAACCTGAAATCTTGGAACAAGCTAATTTGAAAGTTCCTATTGTCACTGAATTATTCCAGGACCTTGAAAAGGAAGGATATGACATGCATGGGGACTATCCGTTAACAATTGATGAAGCTAAGGATAAGTTTTTAGAATTGTTAAACAAAAACTAATTTTTTTTTTAAATCAGATTTTTTTTCATAATTATACTGTCCAAAGTATTACTTGCAGTATTAATTCATAATACTTTTTGATTATTAACTAAACATTTATATTATTAAAGACATATTTTTTCATAAGGTGAATTTAATATGAGAATTGGAATTTGTGATACAACATTTGCTCGCTTTGACATGGCTGCGGCAGCTATTGATGAGCTTAAAAACAATGCTTATGATTTAAAAATTATCAGACAAACAGTTCCTGGCGTAAAAGACTTGCCGGTAACTGCCAAAATTCTCATTGAAGAGGAAAACTGTGATATAGTAATGGCACTTGGAATGCCTGGACCTATGGAAAAAGACAAGATGTGTGCTCATGAAGCATCAACAGGACTAATTAATGCGCAATTAATGACAAACACTCACATTTTAGAAGTATTTGTCCATGAAGATGAAGAGGAAGATCCGGTTGAACTTGCAAAGCTTGCGGAAAACAGGGCTCGTGAACATGCGCAGAACTTGATTAAAATGATGTATCACAGAAAAGCAATGAGAAAAGAAGCTGGAATGGGAATGCGTGAAGGAAAAGAGGATGCAGGACCATTATAA
>NZ_JBGULU010000030.1:0-4088 GCF_045116495.1 Methanobrevibacter sp.
ACGGCAAAGTTATTAAGTATTCCGTTGAAGAGTTGGCTGTTGCTAATTATACCAGTGTTGTGTCTAACGATACAGCATATAACTGGATTGTTAACAACACTCACGTTCCAATGGTTACTGTCATTAATGTGACTAAGGTTTGGGATGACAATAATAATCAGGACGGTATTAGACCTGCAAATATTGTTGTTGAATTGTTGGCTGATGGCGTTAAAGTTAATGAAACTGCTTTGTCTGAGTCTAACGGCTGGAAAGGTTCATTCATGAACTTGCCTGTGTATAATGATGGAAAATCAATCAAATATACAATTGATGAAGTTAAAGTAGATAACTATACTTCAAGCATCTCTGAGGATAACGGTAACTTTGTTATCACTAACGCTCATGTGCCTGCAGTTAGTGACATTAACGTTGAAAAAATCTGGAACGACAGCAACAATAAGGACAGCGTCAGACCTGTAAGCATTGTTGTTGAATTGTTTGCTGATGGCGTAAAAGTTAATGAAACCACATTGTCTGAAGGTAACGACTGGAAATACACTTTCAAAGACTTGCCTGTTTACAATGAAGGAAAATTAATTAAATATGCTGTTGGTGAAGTTGAAATTGCCAACTACACTGCAAACATAACACAAATCGACGGCGGTTTTGTAATTACAAACACTCATGTTATCGCAAACATGACTGTTACAAGAAGCACAGAAAACAAATCAGATGAAACCGGTAATACGACAATTATTACAGTTGTTGTAACCAACACAGGCAGTACCAATCTGGAGGAGATCTCTGTTGTACAGGAAATTCCTGAAGGATTTGAGATCAGACCATTTGAAAACGATAATTGGGTTTACGATGGAGAAAAATTCATTTACACTGGCGTTTTAAAACCTGGTGAATCAGTCAGCTTTGATGTAGTATTCTACAACAAAACTGCTAACGAAACTGAAAATAAAACCTACACTCCAGGTTTAAATGTTCAAAAAATAACATTAACTGATGCCAAATTAGGTGAAATAACTTCATTTAAAATAATTGTCACAAACATTGGCGACTGTGCTTTAGGAGACATTTTTGTAATTGAACAGCCTTGCGACGGATTGGATTTCGACAGTTATGAAGGTGATGACTGGACAATGCAGGACAGCACATTCTTCTTCAATGGCGTTTTAAACCCTGGTGAATCAGCAGAATTTACCATATTCTTTATAGCAACCAAGGTTGGAGAATTGGTCAATACTGTTGTTGCAGGTTCAAATGCTACCGATAATTTAACTGCAGAAAATTCAACTGTTGTAATCGAAAACAAAACTCCGGACATTCAACAAAATCATACAAACAAAACAAAAACTGTTCCTGAAATACCTGATAAAGTTGTAAAAACAAACGTTGGAAGAGCTACAGGTAATCCAATTCTTGCATTGCTTTGTGTTCTTTTAATGGTAGGTATTTCTTCAATCAGAAGATTTAAAAAATAAACATTTTCGGAGCATTTCGCTCCTACTTTTTTTTCTTTTTTTTAGTAAATTTTAATTAAACTAAAAACAAATTTATCATCATGACTAATTCCGTATTTGTACCAGGACACATCACTGGTTTTTTCACAATACAAAATCATGAAATCAAATTAAAGAATGGTTCATGCGGCGTTGGATTTTTACTCTCAAAAGGTGTAAAAACTACTGTTTCCGCTTCAGATGAACTTGTCATAAGCGTCAATCAGGGTGATTCGACGGTAATTGATGAGGTCTTATCTATTTTGGAGCTTAAAAATACTGATTTTAAAATCACTCAGGATATTCAGCTTCCAATCGGAGCCGGTTTCGGTACTTCTGCGGCCTCAGCATTAAGCCTGACTCTTGCATTGAATGAATTTTTAAATTTGGGTTATTCTGATGAATTATGCGGCCAGATTGCACATATGGCTGAAGTCAATTTGGGCGCTGGATTGGGAGATGTAATAGCTCAAACTGGTCATGGACTGGTTTTAAGGACAAAACCTGGAGCTCCAGGAATCGGTGAGATAAAATCATTTGATGTGGATGTGTTTATTGGCTGGAAAACCTTTGGGAAGATTGAAACATCCGATATTATTTCAGACTCTCATTTTAAGGAAGTTATTTCAAATTCCGGCGACAAATATCTGGAGCTTTTTGAGGATGATCCGACATTGGAGAATTTCCTGGAATTTTCATCAAAATTTTCACATGAGATTAACCTGATGTCAGATGAAGTGAAAAATCTAATTGATTATTTTAAATCTTCAAGTGATATTTTAGGCAGTTCCATGGCAATGTTGGGAAATACGGCATTTGCATTTGCATATGATGAAGATGCATTCAAAAAGTTAAACATTGAAAACTTGCATATAGATAAACTCAACAATATAGGGATAGTTCATGATTAAACTTAGTTATGATGTTAAAAATTATAGAAAAGATCTTCGGAACCTGGTTGGTGAAGGGGATACTATAATTGAATTGGGGTGTCATGTCGGAGGAACAACCAGACTGTTTTCAGACAGATGCAGAGTGATTGCTGTTGACAACTCTCCGGAATCAGTAGAGGAAATGTCAAAACTGGATGTTGAGTTTATAAAAGGGGATGTTCGACTTCATGATGTGCTTGGAGAAGTTTTTTCTAAAATTCAAAAATGTGATGTGCTGGCTATTGATTTGGGTGGAGGATATCATCCGGATACTGTATTTAAAGTTTTCTACATCTGGTCTTCGACATTTAAGCCCCAGCATACCGCAATCAGAAACCGTGGCCTTTTGGAATTTTTCAACTCTGCACAAGGCAGTGGGGAAGATTATGTGTCAAATGAAGGATATCTTGAAAGCTATCATGATTCAGGCATTCCACCTCAAATTAAAGAATTTGACTTGTGGACTCCGGCACTCAAAAAATAGATTGTTTAAAATTGTATGATTAGATGAAGCAATTTTATAGAGTTTAATCAATTTTCAAATTTATTAATTGTAAATTATATCAATTAAATATTAATTTAGATTTTTTATATTAACTTTAAAAAATCTCAATCTAAATTATTATCGGTCATTCCCAAATTTTCATATTTTTTTAATGTTTTTATGTAGGTTAATAATCTTATTTACTATATTTTTTGTTTTTTTGTATTTCTGATAAAATATTGTAAAATTTATTGTATGATGTTTATTTGATATTTAGAGTCCATTTTGTAATTTAATTATAACCTTTATATACTTTCATATTCTAATATATACTTCGTAAAGGAGTTTCTATTTTTTGTTTTAATTAGCTTAGTTCAATAATTAAAATGATTCTTAGACATTCTTTTATGATTTAATCATATATTGTGATTAAATTGGTATGATAAATTTGATTTATTATACGGGTAAGTAAAAAATTGTATTCATAATGGAGGAGATAATATCGAAATGAAAAAACCAATTTTATTTATTTTGATATTATTCTTGTTCGTATCTTTAATGGGAGTAGTTAGTGCATCGCAAGATTCGGCAATGAATAATATGACATTAACGCATACGAGTGATGAAATGTCGGGTTTACTGTCGAGTGAATCTGCGATGGATAACCTACAAATTAATAAAGATAATGAGATTTTAGCAACTGACCATGACCTCTCAGGTTCTACACTTGCTGAGATTCAAACTTATTTGAACAGCGGAAGTGTAGTTGAGGGTGATACGGTTTATTTAGGTACTGGAACTTGGGGTTCAGGAACATGGACTCCATGGGATGCAAGTAATGTAGTGAATGTGAATATTGAAAATATCATTATCAGTGGTGGAACTAGCAGTAATCCGACTGGTTTAGCCACTATAAGTGCTGGAAGTAAAATATTTAGTTTAAATGCGGCTGGAATTACTTTAAAGAATATTCAATTTACAAATACTGCACAAGGTCCATGCTGTGCGGTAAATATAGAAAGTTCTGACAGTACTATTTCAAACTGTGTCTTTGACCACTGTAATAACCAATATGGTGGTGCCATTCACAGTTCCACTAGTTCTTCAAATACAAAAATTGAAAACTGTAACTTTACAAACAATGAAGCTATTTGGGGAGGATCCGGTGGAGCCATGTAT
>NZ_JBGULU010000031.1:0-13564 GCF_045116495.1 Methanobrevibacter sp.
AATCAATGATTTTTCCCTGACAGCATCTTCAAAATTACCATCGATTTTTAAAGCCCCATTACAATACTTCAATGCATTTTCATAATCACCCAAAAGCTTATAAAATTTAGAAACACAAAGAAGCATTCTTTTATCGTCAACGGATATGAGATTTTCGAAGATTTTTAAAGTAGATAAAGCTTCATCGTTTTCGCCCAATGCGATGTGGCATCTGATTTTTTCATAAAGCAGCAATTCATCTTCGGGGTCTTCCCTTAGCAATGATTCAATCAAAAACAGTGCTTTGTCATATCTTTCCAATTCCATCAGACAGGTAATTTTAAAAATAATAACATATGTATAGTCCTCATCATCTTCAGATACCTGATTAAAATAATTCAAAGCCTCTTCATAATTTGCATCATTAAATTTTACTCTACCTTTTTTAATTTTAGAATTCATAACTATCACCTAGTAAAAATATAATTTAAGAATTATAAATAGTTTATTGAAAAAATAAAGTAAATATTGATGTTTATTTGTAAAATAACGTGATTAAAACAATATTTATTTTAGAATGTTAAAAACAAATCAAAATAGAAACCTGAAAATTAAACAATACAACAAAGTTTTATATTAATGAAACATTATAATTATAGATGTTAAGATAAATTATTAAAATAGGGATATCATGTTTTGGAATGAAAAAGCGGAATGCATGGAAAAAGAAGAAAAAGAAAAAATACAACTTGAAAGACTGCAGGAAACTGTAAAGTTAGCATATGAAAATGTCGAGTTTTACAAAAAACGATTCGATGAAATTGGTTTGAAACCGGAAGACATTAAGACATTGAAAGACATTGAAAAAATTCCATTTACAACTAAAAGCGATTTAAGAGAAGCTTATCCATTAGGATTACTTGCTGTTCCCCGTGAAGAAATTGTAGAGGTACACGCATCTTCAGGAACTACAGGAAAACCAACCGTTACTGCATATACCCAAAACGATTTGGACATTTGGGGAGAATGTATTGCACGTGGACTTAAAATGGCAGGTGCAGAAAAAGAATACATCATCCAGAATGCCTACGGATATGGTTTGTTTACTGGGGGATTCGGTATTCACCACGGTGGAAATAAAATGGGAGCAATAACTATTCCGATTTCAGCTGGAAACACACAAAGACAACTTGATACTATGGTTGACTTTCAAAGTGACATCCTAACATGCACTCCTTCCTATGCAATGTATCTTGGAGAATCTAGAGAAAAAGCAGGAATTTCCCTTGATGATATAAATTTAAAAGCAGGAATCCATGGAGCTGAAATGTGGACCGATGAGATGAGAAAAAGAATTGAAACATCCCTTGGAATCAAAACCTTCAACATCTACGGTTTAACAGAAGTCATGGGTCCTGGTGTTGCACAGGAATGTGAATACCAAAACGGAATGCACATACAGGATGATCAGTTCTATCCAGAACTAATCAATCCAGAAACCGGTGAAACCTTAGACTATGGGAAAAAAGGTGAACTGGTACTAACTTCCCTTACCAAAACAGGAATGCCTATTTTAAGATTTAGAACAAAAGATTTGACTTCACTTATAGCTGAAAAATGTGAATGTGGAAGAACAACCGTAAGAATGACAAGAATCACCGGCAGAAGCGATGACATGTTAAAAATCAAAGGTGTTATGGTATTCCCATCACAAATTGAAAAGGCATTGCTCAAAATCAAAGGAATTAGTCCTAACTACATGATTCATGTAACCAGACCGGACATTCTAGATGAAGTAGAAGTAAAAGTAGAAGCATCCAAAGAACTGTTCTTTGATGAAATGAAAGAAATGGAAAAAGTGGAAAAACAAATCCAAGCATCTATCAGATCCGAAACCGGACTTAGAGTGGATGTGACAATCTGTGAACCTGAAACCCTTCCAAGAAGTGAAGGTAAAGCTGTTCGTGTAATTGATGAGAGGAATTTTGACTAGGTGATAATATGGCAGTAAAACAAATATCAATTTTCGTAGAAAACAAAGAAGGAAGAATAAAAAAAGCTATTGATACATTAGGTAAATCAAACATTAACATTCGCGCCCTTTCAATAGCAGATACCACAAAATACGGAATTTTAAGATTAATTGTTTCAGACAATGAAAAGGCAATTGAAGCCCTTGAAAAAGACGGTTTCATTGTTAAAGAAAACGAAGTTATCATTTTAGCCGTTCCTGATGAACCTAATGGATTAAACTCTACTTTAGCAGTATTCGATGAAAAAGGCATTAATTTAGAATATCTTTATGCATTTGTAAGCAGTAAAACTGACGAAGCTATTGTAGTTATGAGATTAGAAAACATGGAAAAAGCTATCGATGCTTTAAAAGACAGTGATATTAAAATTTTAGATGAAGAAGACATTAAAAATTTATAGAAAAGATTAACTTCTTTTCTACAACTTATTTTTATTTTTAAACATTTTAAAGCTATTTTTTAAACAATAATCTCTGATTTTTGATTCGAATTATTATATGCTTGAAAAAAATAGTGCTGAATTAAAAGAAAAAAATATGGATAAAAAAAAGAGTAAAAGAAAATAGCTATAAGTCTTGTAATAAATTAGCTATATCTTCTTTTGAATAACCTAAACGAACAAAAAGACTTTTAAGTGGTTCTGTTTCAGGAATTACACCTAATTCTCTCCAACTTTTAAAATCATTTTTCATAATTCCATTAATTAAAAGTTGAATAGTAATTAAATCATCACTTTTAACAGCTATAAATGCATCTTCATCTTCAAAAACATTATCCGGATCAATTAATGTTAAATTACCTGCTACATCCTTTTTTACAATCGCATTGTCAATTTTATAAGCCATAATACCACAACTCTTTTATCTATTTTAAAATATATTAAAGATACTATTTAAAATTTAACCTTTGATTGAATCATATCCACTTTCAATAGCTTTTAAATTCATTTCATGGAATTTAGGTTTTAAATTATTTTTCATTGCGTCGATTACTGATTCCTTAGTTAATGGAAAATTATCGTCTGCAGTCACAGCACCTAAAAGAACCATATTCAAAGCTAAAACGCTTCCTGCTTCAATAGCTAATTCAGTTCCGTTGATTGGAAGAACATGCTTGAAGTTTTCCTTTAAAACTTTAGTTATGTTATCCACATTCGGATACGGTTTATCAGTTGAAGACGGAATAATCGGATGAGTATTGTAAACTATCTTAGTTTCAGCGTTTACTTTATCAAGCCCTCTTATTGTTTCGATAGGTTCAAAGGCAAGCAACATGTCTGCACCCTGATTTGGAATGATTGAAGAATTGTATCCTCCGATTTTTAGCTCTGTTGATACTGACCCTCCTCTTTGAGACATACCATGAATTTCACTCATTACAACGTCCAAACCTTGATTCATTGCAGCTTCACCAATAATTGTAGAGGTTTTAATGATTCCTTGACCTCCTACACCACAAATATAAATACTATAATGATTATCCATTTTCTCACCTACCTGCCTCTAGTGCTCCATATTTACAAACCTGTATACATACATTACATCCGTCGCATTGTGCCTTATCAATAGTGATTTTTCCATCGATTTTTGAAATGGCCGGACAAGCCAGCTCACTTACACATTTATCACAATTATTACAGTTACTTTCAACAAAATTAACTGGTGGCTTTTTGGTTAATCCTTTAATTAATGTACAAGGAGCTTTTGAAACAATTACTGCAGTATCATCTCTTTGGAATGCTTCGACATAGGTCTTTACAACCTGATCCAAATTAAATGGATTTATGACACGTACATAATCACATCCACATGCGGCCGCCAGTTTACGAATGGATACCTCAGGAGCTTCATCTCCCATTCCGTCAATTGGAATACCTGGGTTTGGCTGACCTCCGGTCATTGCAGTAATCCTGTTATCCAATACTGTCAAAACAAAGTTATGCTTGTTGTGAACCGCATTTATCAATGGTGAAATACCGCTGTGGAAAAATGTTGAATCTCCAATGAAGCTTGCTACTTTTTGGTCTGTTGAAACTGAAAATCCGCAACCGTCCCCCACACTGGAACCCATTGACAACAGATAATCTGCACAGTTGTAAGGCGGATTGATTCCTAATGTGTAACATCCTATATCTGATGCAAATATCACATCTGAGGTTTTTAAGCCCAGCTCTTCAATTGCCTTGTTTATTCCATAATACATTGCCCTGTGAGGACATCCCGCACATAATACGGGTGCTCTTGATGGAATATCTTCTTTCAGTTGTTCCAGACTTGATGTGAATGACATAGTTTTATCTTCGTTGAAGTTTAATACTTTATTTAAACCTTCTGCAACCACATCAGAATTGAATTCATGATAAAGAGGGAAAGTTCCATCCAGTTTACCGTGAACAGTAACATTTAAGTTTTTGGCACCGATAGTGGCCAAGACATCTCTTTCGATGATTGGATCAACTTCCTCAACAATGAACACTTCATCCGCATCTTTTAAAAATTCGGCTACTTTATCTTGCGGGAACGGATAGGAAAATCCTAATTTCAAAATGTTAATGTCCAAACTGTTGAATTTAACAACATCATGTGCATAGTTGTATGCACTGCTTGAAGCGATTAAACCATATTTTTTATCATCACTGAAGTCAATTTCACTGTTGTATTCACTTTTATTGGCTACATCTTCAATTTTGTGGATTTTATCCCATAGCCTTACATGCATATCTCCCGCAAAGGCAGGAACAGGAACATATTTTGAAGGGTCTTTTTTAAAGTGTCCCCTCATCCAGTGGTTTTCGTTGTTTGTGGAATTGTCTTTAACATCTCCGAACTCAACGACACCTCTCATATGAGATACACGAGTTGTTGTCCTTACAATTACAGGAATATTGAATTGTTCAGACAAATCAAATGCATATTTGACCATGTCTTTAACTTCCTGACAGTTAGACGGTTCCAATATAGGTACATTAGCTATTCTTGCATAATTACGGGTGTCCTGTTCGTTTTGAGATGAAAACAATGATGGATCGTCAGCTGATAATATAACCATTCCACCATTAACACCTGAATATGCAGTAGTCATAAATGAATCTGCAGCCACATTCATACCCACATGTTTCATGAAGGTGAATGACCTTAGACCTGAGGCGGCTGCTGTTGCCGCAACCTCCATCGCTACTTTTTCATTGGTTGAAAATTCAAAATAAATATTGGCATCTTTCGCCAAAACTGATAACACATTTCCAATTTCAGATGAAGGAGTTCCTGGATATGTTGCTGCAATAGAAACGCCGGCTTCTATAATGCCTCTTACAGCAGCTTCATTACCTAGTAAAAATTGTTTATCACCAGACACTCCTGTGACTAATTCTTTTAAATTCATATATTTTCCTCAAAAATAATTAGATTAATACATTATACTATTAATCTTTAACATATAAATAAATGTAGTTTTAGAAATAGTTAACTCACACATGATATATGAATAATTAAGGGATTCTCCATTTTTAGACAATCCCCATTAAAAAAAGTTATAATCCAATGAGTACAAGCCCAAAAGCTAAAAAGTCAGTACATAAATGAGATATATATGAAACTAGAATATTTTTAGTTTTAATATATCCAATAAATTCAAATATTGAACCGAAACCCTGTATACAAATTGCAAACAAAAACATATTCCAATTATACGCATGCATACTTGCAAAAAATATCATGACTATAAACATGGACAATATTACAGATAATTTACGATTATCACTATATTTATAAATTAACCGCATAAAGAACATGAACGGGATAAATTTAACAAATTCTTCAGTCATTAATGAAAATATTAATGAAAAAACAGACATGATTGTTATTGTACTTGAATCAACAAGAGTCCCTCCGGATATTCCAAAAAATCCTATTAATGCACTCATTAGCTCTGCATAAATAATATATCCTACAAAAAGAGCCAATGCCAGAGCAATATCTCTAAGAGAAAGCTTTTGAAATATTGCTTTATAATCCCATTTCAGAAAATATAAAACCGGGACAATAATAACAACACAAGACAGAGCTGTAATATGAATCTGAGAAGAGATTGAAAGAATCAATCCCAAAATCATAGCAATGAACAAAACAATCCATCCCCATTTCGGAATATGGGGATTTTTCTTATAGAATGGAAAATCCAAATCCTTATCTTCAAATTTAAACCAACTAATGTTTGACATACTCTTATTGTTTGATTTAAAACAGGATAAATTTTTGCAAAATAATTTCAAAAAATTAAAAACTTGAATTAGTCTTTCAAAAATAGTAAGTATAATATATTTGTTATGATACAAATAATATATTATAATGTTTTATAAGCTTTATATTAATTATGGAGGGGAATGATGATAAAAGTATATGTTTCAAGATTTAACCCTGAAACTGACACAGAACCTCATTTAGAGTGCTACGAGATTGAGCAAACTCCACATATGAAAGTTCTTGATGCATTGCAAGCAATTAACGACAAATATGATGCAGACATCAGTTTTAGAAGTTCCTGTAGGGCAGGCCAATGCGGGTCTTGTGGAATTTTATTTAAAGGAAATGGAGCTCTCGCATGTCAAAAAGAAATAAAAGACGGAGCCATTATCGAACCTCTTAATTTTCCGGTCATTAAAGACTTAATTGTTGACAAATCAAGTATCGAAGCCAAAGTTAAAGATTTGCAATTGTCCCTTCAATGTGACCACAAATGTGATGAACTTGATACAAGCATCACTAAAGAAGATACAAAAGACACAAAAAAGGTCAGGAGCTGTATTGAATGCTATTCCTGTTTGTCAACTTGCCCCGTTGTGAATATTGCAACTGAAGAGTTTGGCGGACCATATTTAATGAGATACATTGACAAATTTGAAACCGACCCTAGGGATAACTTTGACAGGCTTAAGGAAGCACTGGATGAAGGATTGTATAAATGTACCAGCTGCGGCAAATGTTTAGCAGTGTGTCCTAAAAACATCAATACATTTGGTGATGCTATTGAAAAAATGAGAGCTATAGCCGTTGCCAACGGTTCAGGACCTCTTCCAGAGCATGTTGCATTTAAAGAAAATATTTTAGAAAGCGGAAGATCAGTTAAAACTGACAAACCAACCTTTATCGAAGAAGCTGAAAATTATACCGGTTCAAAAATAGCTTTCTTTACAGGATGTATGGTTGATTATAAATTCCCTGAAATTGGACATAAATTAGTTAAAATCCTAAAAGAGAACGGAATTGATATTGATATTCCGGAAGGCCAGGTTTGCTGCGGTTCTCCCCTTTTAAGAACCGGGCAAGTCGATATTGTCCAAGACCTTGTTGATAAAAATAAAGAAGTCTTTAAAGATTATGATACAGTCATTACAATTTGTTCAGGCTGTGGAGCTACATTGAAAAACAACCACCCTGAATTTGGTTCAAAATTACATGTAATGGACATTAGTGAGTTTTTAGTTGATAAACTCGATGAAAGTAAATTAAAAGAAGTTGATATGACCGTTACTTATCATGACCCGTGCCATTTAGGCAGAGGACAGGGCATTAAAGATGCACCAAGAGACATTATTGAAAAGATTCCGGGCATTGAATTCAAAGAGATGCTGTATCCTTGCCAATGCTGTGGAGCCGGTGGAGGAATCAAATCCGGAAAACCGGAAATTGCAATGGAATTATCCCAATCAAAAGCAAATATGATTAAAGATACAGGTGCTGATGCAGTAGTTACAATCTGCCCATTCTGTCAGTTAAACCTGCAGGACGGTTTGGATTCCATAGGCTGTGAAGACATTAAATGCATGCACCTATTAGAATTGTTAGATAAAGCTTATGAATAAATTTAATTAGGAGTTGATTAAAATAGGAGGAGATGCTGCTGTAAGTGAAGAAAAAGTTGTAGAAACTGCAACCATGAACTCACCTGATAGTGAAAAAGAAAGCAAACCCGAGAAAAAATCAACTTCAACAAAAAAAGCTAAATCCACAAAGCAATCAAGAGGCAGTGCCAGAGCAAAACTTGTTAGAGAACAGGAAGAAAAGGAAATCCGTCTGTTTAAAGAGAATATTTACATTGTTTTTGTGGAGTGCGAAACTCCCGGAAATATTGGTTTTCTTGCAAGGACAATGGCAAACTTCGGATTGAAAAATTTAGTATTAATTAACCCCCCAACATTAACAAATGAAGCATACTATCAGGCCACACACGGAAAATACATAGTTGAAAGCGCTAAAATATTTCCTACACTTGATGATTTCTATCAATCCCAAAGAATTGACTTTAAAGTTGCTTCGACAGGAATGGCAGGGGGAAGCTACAACTTATCAAGAATTCCCATAAGACCTGAGGAACTTGGTAAATCAATGAATGTTTCAAATAAAATTGCAATTTTATTCGGAAGAGAAGGTGATGGGCTTACAAATAAGGAAATAGGCGATTGTGACATTTGTGTTTCTATTCCAACGGATCCGACTTATCCGATAATGAACATATCACATGCAGCCGCAATAATATTCTACGAACTATTCAAAAATAAGCATGATTACGGCGTTGAAGGAATTAATGAAAGTACAGAATTGGAGAAGGAATATCTGGTCAAAGACATGAAAGAGTTAATCGATTATTTGGATATTCCAGAACATAAGAAACGAAATGGTCTTAAAACATTCAATAACATTATTTCAAGAGCATTCATAACCGGACGAGAAGCACATACCTTTAAAGGTATATTAAGACGATTAAAAAACAAAATGGGTGAACAATGAGAAGGCCAAGAATTGTAGATTTCAGCAGATTTATTCTAAAGTACATATTCAACTGGAGATTTAGAATAGCTGAATTTACTAAAAAATCAAAAACATATAAAAAGATAATAGATTTTACGTTATTTAAAGATGATGAGATTCTCGTTATCCCGAATACCATTAACATCAATGCAAAAATCGAATCTGAAGGTTCTGAATTCTTACCTACAGAAATAATCAAAGAAGTGATTAAACGCAGTGACGACATAGTTATTATGAATTCCTGCCTTTGCAGAACCTCAAATAACTGTAAAGATTATCCACAGGATATCGGATGTATTTTCCTTGGACCGACAGCTGCAAAAATTCCAAATCACATCGGTAAAAAATCAACCGTGGTAGAAGCTTTGGCTCAAGTTGACAGGGCAGATGCAGCCGGTTTAAGTCACATTATCGGGAGAAATAAAATTGATACTGTCTGGATGAATGTACATCCAGGAAAAGGTCTTTTAACAATTTGTCATTGCTGCCCATGCTGTTGCCTGTGGAAAGTTTATCCTAATCTGGATGATGAAATTAGCGAAAAATTAGAGAAACTTGATGGAGTTAGTGTTGAACTTCATGAGGAAAACTGCAAGAAATGCAAAAAATGTTTGGATGACGTTTGCATGTTCAATGCGATTAGCTTCAAAAATAATAAAATAACTATAGACCGCAATATCTGCAAAGGTTGTGGTCTTTGCGTAAATACCTGCAAATTCAATGCAATTACCATAAACTACACTGATGAAACCATCGACAATGTAGTTAATAGAATAGACGATTTAATTGAAATTAAAGAATTATAATGATTATAAAATTACTTGTGTGAAAAAATGGCGATTTTAAGCGATAAAGATATAAAGAAATATTTGGACGAGGGCAAAATATCCATTGACCCCCTAAAAGATGAACAGCAAATACAACCATCTTCTGTTGATATGAGATTGGGAGATGAATTTAAAGTATTTAAAATTATTAGAAAACCATTTATTGATCCTAAAGATGAAGAAGACCTCTCTTCATACATGGAATCAACTACCGTTAAAGAAGGTGAAGCATTTATAATCCACCCTAATGAATTTGCCTTAGCAACTACATTAGAGTATGTAAAATTACCTGCTGACCTGGTTGCAAGAGTTGAAGGGCGTTCAAGTATGGGCAGACTGGGGGTTACAATGCACGTTACTGCCGGTTTCATTGACCCTGGATTTGAAGGCAAAATCACATTAGAAATATCCAACATCGGCGCAATGCCAGTTGCACTTTATCCAGGTCAAAGAGTATGTCAAATTGTTTTTGAAACCATGACATCACCTTCCGAGATACCTTACGGACACCCAAGTAGAAACAGTAAATATATGGGTCAGACCAGACCTGAAAGCAGTAGAGTTAAATTAGATTACGAATTAAAAAAATAATTGGAGATAATATTTATGAATCACGACAAAATGTCAAATATTAGTGCAAAAAGAGGATTTTTATGGCCATCTTTTGAGATTTACTCCGGAGTATCCGGTTTTACAGATTACGGACCCCTTGGAGCAAGCCTAAAAAATAACATCATGCAAAAATGGAGAAAACAATATGTTTCTGGTGAAGGATTCTATGAAATAGAAGGTCCTACTGTAATGCCTAAAGAAGTTTTAAAAGCATCAGGACATGTTGACAACTTTACCGACCCTATGTGTAAATGTGAAAGCTGTGGAGAAGTTTTCAGAGCAGATCACATTATCGAAGAAGTCATCGGTGAAGATGTGGAAAGTTTAGAAAATGAAGAGCTCGACCAAATCGTCATTGACAACAACATCAAATGTCCGGAATGTGGAGGAGACCTGTCAAACATCTGGAATTACAATTTAATGTTTAAAACCGAAATCGGTGCAAAAGGAGATAAAGTAGGGTACATGAGACCTGAAACCGCACAGGGAATATTCATTTTATTTAAAAGATTGGAAAGATTTTTCAGAGGAAAACTCCCATTTGGAGCAGTACAACTTGGAAAAGCATACAGAAATGAGATTTCACCAAGACAGGGAGTTATCAGACTTAGAGAATTCACACAGGCAGAAGCTGAAATCTTTTTAGATCCTAAAGATAAAACACATCCTAAATTTTCACAGATAGAAGATGTGGTATTGCGCTTAAATTCACAGGAAGTTCAGGAAAATGATTTGGAACCATTGGAAATCACAGCCCGTGAAGCACTTGACAAAGGCATTGTGGCCAATGAAATGTTAATTTACCAGTTATACCTGGCACGTAAATTTTTAACTGAAATTGGAATTCCTGAAGATGTTTTAAGATTCAGACAACACCTGGCTGGAGAAATGGCCCATTATGCACTTGATTGCTGGGACGTTGAAGTCAAAACCGACAAATACGGTTGGGTTGAAATTATCGGAATTGCAGACAGAGGAGATTATGACTTAACATCACATTCCAAATACAGTAACGATGAGTTAAATGTATTTATGGAATACGATGAACCTAAAAAAGTCGAAAAAACCATTGTAAAACCTAATTTATCCAAATTCGGACCAATATTTAAAGGAGACTCTCCTAAAGTTAAACAAGCCATTGAAGAAGCAGACATTGATGAAATTAAAGCTGCACTGGAAAAAGACGGTAAATTTACTGTTGAATTGGATAAAGTTTATGAAGTTACAGAGGACTTGCTTATCTTTGAAGACATTGAAGAAGAAATTACCGGAGAAAACATTATTCCCCATGTAATTGAACCTTCATTTGGTATTGACCGTATAACATACTCAGTTCTATTACATTCATTTACTGAAACCGATGAAAAGGACTACTTCAAATTCAACAAGTCAATAGCTCCTGTCCAGCTTGGAATTTTCCCTCTTGTCAACAAAGAAGGGCCTCGTGAAATAGCTCAAGAGCTTACTGAAAAAATAAGAATGGCAGGATTTACCGTTGAATATGACGCAACAGGAACTATCGGTAAAAGATATGCAAGAGCAGATGAAATTGGTATTCCGCTTGCAGTAACAGTTGACTTCGACACTCTTGAAGACAACCAGGTAACAGTAAGAGACAGAGACACCGAAGAGCAAGAAAGAATAGCAATTTCCGAATTAGAAGAATATTTGGAAAAATATTATAAATGAGTATTAAACTCATTTATTTTCCTTTTTAAATTCCTCAAATAAGTTATTAGCCCATTCAAGGCAATACTCATTTTTTGAGGTCAATAACCTGTTTTGATCAAACTTACCATTTTCAAAAAATAATCCCAAAATCATCACATCATTAGTGGCAATGAATAAAAAAGAATTATATTCCCTGAACGGAACCATATTTTCAATATTTGTTCTTTGCTTGAACCTCTCCAAAAGATTTGCCGGAACCAATATTTCAACATCTTTTTCTTGGGAAATCAGCTCTGATAAAATATCAAAAAATGGTTCATAAAAGAAGGGCATGACGCATTTTACAGATTCCGCCTGAGAAAGGGAATTTTCTATGAGATTGTAAGTCCTATATGCATCAACACCACTGGATTCCATTAGATTTGCTTTTCCAAGCAAATACAGTTCGGCTACAGATTCGTTAGGAATACTGTCGACAATATGGCCGTCCAATATGTTGAAAAACTCATTCAATAGAAAAACGATTCTGTTAAGTTCCAGGACATTTTCAATTTTAACCCGTGCAGAATTGGTTAGAAAATACTTATTCTGTTCCCTGTAGACCATGTTTTTAAGTTCCAAATCATGCATATTGCCGGATATGGAACTGTAACTTAATGCAGTGTTTTCAGTCATTTCCCGCATGTTTTGTGGTCTTTTAAATAAGCTGGCCAGAATTTTCAATCTCACAAAGGAATTTGCAACGAATTTCACGTCTTCAAATATGGTATCAAAATTTTCTATATATTCGTCATTTCTAAACATGTGAAACACCTATGTAGTATTACTTCTACCCTTATTTTTATTACTCAAAAATATAAAATCTCCCCAAATGAACAAAATCATCAAATAGCACTTCCAAAAGATATAAATTCAATGAATATTTCAGATATTTTTTTTAAATAAAAGCAACAAAAATGACTTTAAAAAGAATAACAGGGGATAAAATGATTGACACACATATGCATGCAGATTCAAGAAGCAGTGAAGATTTTGAAAAAATGTATTTGGCAGGAATAAAAACAGCTGTAACATGCAGTTTTTACCCATATAAAATAGATAATGAAACTGTGCTTTTAAATCATTTAAACAGAATTTTAGAATATGATACTAAAAGAGCAAAAGAATATGGACTCGATTTAAAAGTAGCGTTGGGAATTCATCCGGCAAATACAATTGATAATCCCCAGTCAATCTATGAAAACATGTACAGATGGATTGAAAACAACCAGATTGTTGCCATTGGTGAAATAGGCCTTGAAGATTTGACAGATGCTGAAATCAGCATTTTCAAAAAACAGCTGGACATTGCTGATGAAACAAAATCAAAAGTGATTATCCATACTCCAAGAAAGAACAAAAAAGAAGTTTTGAACAGGATTCTGGAAATATTGCCCGACCATCTGGATGAAAGGCAAGCCGTGATTGACCACATCAACCCAGCAGTTGTGGAAGATGCAATAACCAGTGACTGCATGCTTGGCCTGACAGTGCAGCCTCAAAAGATGGAAAAGGAAGATGCAATAGCTATTCTGGATGAATACGGATTTGACAGATTCCTGTTAAACAGTGACATCAGCAATAAACCGTCAGATCC
>NZ_JBGULU010000032.1:0-7403 GCF_045116495.1 Methanobrevibacter sp.
TTGTTAAAGACAAAGAGACTTTGGCAAGGTTAGGTGAAATCAAACCTCGCGTAACAAATGCGCCAGTAGCTATTGTTCTTGTTGCAAATATTGAAAGGGCGTTTTATAAAACCGTATGGCAACAGGATATGGGTGCTGCTGCTGAAAATATGTTGCTTGAAGCAGTTAACTTGGGTTTAGGTGGTCTTTGGAATGGAGTTGCACCTGAAAAAGAAAGGATGGCAAAAATTGGTGAAATTATTGGAATTGATGACATTAGCGAAACCAAACCTTATTGTATAATAACATTGGGCTATCCTGCTGAAGGCTGGGAAAACAAATTCATGGATAAATTCGATAAAGAGAGAATTCATTATGAAAAATACTGAAAATGATTTTAAAAGCATCATTGACAGACAGGGCACAAATTCTCTAAAATGGGATTATTTTGATGATGATTTGCCTATGTGGGTAGCTGACATGGATTTTAAAGTAGCTCCAGCTATCCAAAAGGCAATACAAAAAAGGGCAAGCCATCCGATATATGGCTACACTATAGTTCCGGATGAATTGTTTGAGGCATATATTAATTGGTGGGATAAGAGATATGATTTAAAAATGTCAAAAGAGGAAATGCTTTACTCAATAGGAGTAATGCCTTCCATATC
This sequence comes from Methanobrevibacter sp., assembly GCF_045116495.1. Taxonomy (GTDB): domain Archaea; phylum Methanobacteriota; class Methanobacteria; order Methanobacteriales; family Methanobacteriaceae; genus Methanocatella. The sequence goes on from NZ_JBGULU010000032.1 coordinate 648, forward strand.
TTCAATGATTAGGTGCTTAACTGATGTTGGTGATGAAATTTTAATTCAGACCCCGGTTTACCATGTATTTTTCTATGTCATTGAAGATAATAATCGCAGGGTTCTTGAAAATCAGTTGATATATGAAAATGGTGAATACATAATCGATTTTGATGATTTGGATGAAAAATTATCCAAAGTTAAATTAATGATTTTGTGCAATCCTCATAATCCTATTGGTAAGATATGGTCATCTGAGGAATTGGATAAGATTGAAAAATTGTGCAAAAAGCATGATGTTGTTTTAATTTCTGATGAAATTCATTGTGATTTGACAGATCCTCATGTTAAATACAATCCGTTTAAATCATCTGATAATGTTATAAGATGTTTATCACCTTCAAAATCATTTAATATTGCGGGTTTTCAAAGTTCCATTGTTCAAACAACAAATTCTGAACTTCTGGAAAAAATAAAAACCCAAATGCATATTGACAATTCTGATTCATGCAATGTATTTGCCGCAACTGCAGTAATTTCAGCATATGACGATTCTGAGGATTGGCTTGAAGAGCTAAGGGAGGAATTATATAAAAATAAACAGATTGTCAAGGATTATTTGGCCGAGGAACTGCCGATTGTCAAATTGGTTGGCTGTGATGCGACATACCTGTTGTGGTTGGATTGTTCTGCATTGAATGTTCCTTCTAAGGTATTGTCTGGATTTTTAAGAACAAACCAGGGACTATTTTTATCTGCAGGAATAGACTTTGGTGTGAATGGTGACAATTTCTTGAGGATGAATATAGCATGCCCTCAGGAATTATTGGAAGATGGTTTAAGAAGGCTGAAGGCAGGCATTATTGCATTGAATACAATTAAAGGATGGTAAATGGAATTTAAGTAGTTATTTGTCGATAAAATCCTGAATCAGCCAGTCTGAAATGCTGATGTCTGAGTTGTATCTGATTATTTCATCTTTTTTAAACCAGTTGGCCTTAAGTATTTCATCGCCGTCTACCTTGATGTCTCCGGATTCGTATTCTGCGGTAAATGCCAGCATCAATGAATTTGGAAATGGCCATGATTGGCTGCGCTGATACTTCAGGTTTTTGATTTTGATGCCTACTTCCTCTAGAACTTCTCTGTGAACTGCTTCTTCAATGCTTTCGCCGGGTTCTACAAAGCCTGCTATCAAGGCATATCGGATATTGTCATGGTAGCTGTGTTTGGCCATCAGCAATTCATCATCCTTTCTGATGGCTACAATAATTGCAGGAGCGATGCGAGGATAGTGCACTTGACCACAACTTGGGCATTTTAACATCATGTCCTTTTCATCTAATTGTGTTTTGGTTCCGCATCTTCCACAAAACCTGTGTGATATATACCAATCTCTGACCAGTACAGCTTTTCCCGCAATATGATATAGGTCTGGATTGAATTCATAGACTTCCCTTAAATCATAACCATTTTTAAAATCTGCATTAACTACAAAACAATTTTTGGAGTTATATTTTCCAATAAACAAACAGAATTCAATGTCAAATTCATCAAGCGTTTTTGGCAATTCTTTTTTTGGAGTTAAAAATAATTCTCTGTTATCATTAAAAACAAACAGGTAATCTTCGAAGTCCGGTTTAAGATTATCGCTAAAAGCGATTTGATAATTTTCATAAAGGGATTTTTCAATCATATAATTAAATTTAGTTTTAAGTTATATAATTTTAGTAGGTTTTATATTAATTAAAAACTAATAATTATATTGGTGATATTAAATGGTATCTGAAAAAATGGAAAAAGCTTTAAATGGACAATTAAATGCTGAAGTTTACTCAGGATATTTGTATTTATCCATGGCAGCTTACTTTGAAGATGAAGATTTAGCAGGATTTGCTAACTGGATGAGAGTACAAGCAGAAGAAGAATTAGAACATGGAATGAAATTCTATGACTACATTATAAGAAGAGGAGCTTCTGTAACCTTGACTGAAATTGAAGGCCCACAAACCGAATGGGATTCTCCAGTAGCAGCATTCGAACATGTACTCGAACATGAAAAAAAGGTTTCCGGTCTTATTGACGATTTAGTCAACTTAGCTATTGAAGAAAAAGACCATGCAACCAACAACTTCCTTCAATGGTTTGTTGAAGAACAAGTCGAAGAAGAAGAAAATGCAATGGAATTAGTCGCAAAAATAAAACTCGCTGACGGCGACAACAGATTAATTTACGAATTGAACAAAGAATTAGGTGCACGTTCACCTTCAGAAGACTAGATTTCATCTAGTCTCAACTTATTTTTTTGGTGTTTTCAATGAACTGTCCGGAAGGTCCGACCAGCGAAGCTCAGGTGGATTCTACAAGATATGAATCAAAATTGATAGGAGAAAATGATTTAGGCAGCGTGCATATTCACGGTCCTTTTGGAGATGCGAAATCGGATGTGAAAATAGCTTATCTGATAGGAATGCATCCCCTGGAAAGCAAATCTCACAGGGCATTGTTCGAGAAACTGACTTCAAAAGATGATTTGCAATATTGCTATTATATCTACAACATCAATGTCAACGATAAAGCAAGCGAATCCGAAGGCAGAAATGAAGGACAGCTTTTGGCTAGGGAATTCGTTTGCGGGGATATTATAGATAAAAAATATGACTTGTTTTTGGATATTCACTCAAACCGGGGTGCACACGGACCTGGGGACTATAAGATAACCAATTTTGTTTTTGCTCCGGGTTTTGATGAGGAATCTTCAGGATATATGAATGAAATCATTGATGCCATTGATGGGGTCATTTATTATGCTCCGGAATTCAGATCAAGTCCGCCATTCATTACTGAACCGACTGCAAAGGCAGGAATTCCAACATTGGTCTATGAGTGCTATTCTTATGAGCCGATGGACTTGACATTGGAACTGGCATTAAAACTTGTCAGCTGTGTGGACAAATTAAATTTTAAATAGTTGTTGAATAATATATAATTTCATGGTCAGCACTAGAAGGCGAGTTTTCTATTTAATTATTATAATTTTGACATTTATTGATATCCTATTTTTGGGATATTCAGCATTCTTTTCTGTTTCTTCAACGTTCAGATACAGTGCAATCGCTTATGATTTGATTATATGTATTATCCTATGGGCGGAATTCATTTACAGCTATAGGCATAGCAAAAACAAAAAAAAGTACTTAAAGGATAATTCATTTAGTATTTTAGGAATGTTTCCTATAGATTTTGTATTTTTAAGGGCATTGAGACTGGTCAAGCTTGTTCAGTTAATTAAATTATATGTATTGGCCCGTGAAACAACAGGAAATATTTCCAAATTTTTAAAACATACTCTTTTGGATAAGATTATTTTCATAGCTATCATGTTTATTTTCATAATTACGGTTTCAATTCGTCTGTTGGATCCTGCTATCAATGACATTCCTACTGCAATCTGGTTTATAGTCGTTTCCATGACAAGTACAGGTTACGGGGATGTTGTTCCGGTTTCACATTCTGGAAGACTCATAGGAATCATTGCAATGATTGGAGGGATTCTGATTTTCGCCACAGTTACAGCAGCAATCTCTACATTATACATGTCCAAAATATCCAGGCATCACCATGACAATCTTGAGTCAAAAATTGATGATTTAAGCAGTGAAATTGAAAGACTGAACAAGAAAATTGACGAGCTTGAAAAGTAAAGTTCCAAAAAAATATGAAAAGTTTTATTATACTTCTTTTACAAAAATATTAAAGGTAAATATTATTACGGATGTGAAAAGATGATTATAAAAGCACCTTCAAGAATACATATGTCCCTTATTGACTTAAACGGGTCATATAGAAGAGTCGATGGTGGAATTGGTCTAGCATTGGCTGACCCACAATTTGTATTGGAAGTCGAGCAGATAGAAAGCGGAATTGAACTTGAATTTGCAGACACCGTTACAGATGAAGAAGCTATTTTAGAATGTAGGGAAAAAATTCCCGATGCGGCAAAAAGAACTATTGAACATTTTGATATTGATGCCGGTTTTAAATTTATTGTTCACGAAACCTATCCTCCACACTCAGGATTCGGTAGCGGAACCCAGATTGCAGTTTCAACAGCTCACCTGATAACTGAAACAATGGGAATTGAAATTGAAAGCAGAGAATTAAGTTCAATTGTCGGAAGGGGTGGAACCTCCGGTATTGGAACATACACTCACGATTTGGGTGGATTTATCCTTGATGGAGGACACAGCAAAGAGGAAAAACCTTTGTTCCTGCCGTCAGGCGCATCCAAGGCAAAACCTGCTACCCTGATTGCAAGATATGATTTCCCGGAAGAATGGAATATCTTAATTGCCATTCCTGAAATTGAAAAGCACGTGGAAGGGGATGATGAAGTGGATGTATTCCAAACATACTGTCCTATTCCAAAAGAGGAAGTTGAACAGGTATCTCACCTTATCTTAATGAATCTTGTTCCGTTCATGCTTGAAAAGGATATTAAAAACTTTGGATGGGCTGTAAGTGAACTTCAAAAAGTTGGTTTCAACAAGCTTGAACACTCACTTGATTCAAGCTACCTGCCTACAATGAAAGCTATTGAAGATGCCGGAGCATATGGTGTAGGTATTTCATCATTCGGTCCTGTACTTTACACATTTTTCGATGAATCAAATGAATTCATTGTAGAGAAAACCAAGGAAATCGTTGGTGAAAACGGTACTGTGTTTGTAACCAAAGCACAAAATCACGGATTTGTTATTGAAAAATAACATTTCTTATCTTCTTTTTTTATGAAAATTAATTCTAAAATCTTATTGTACATATTAGTGTTATCAACACTTGGGATTAACACTCCACTTAGTATTGTTGGCATTATTTCACAAATTTCAACATTTTTCAATACTTCAATTGCCATTTCAGGATTGTATGTAAGTTCATTCACATTTACAATAGCTATTTGCGGATTATTCATGCCTGCATTGTTTTCCAGGTTTGAGAGAAAAACAACGTTCCTGTCAATATTGGGCATTTTTGCCGTTTCCAATCTGGTCATTGTATTTTCCGGCAATCTGTATGTGTCTTCATTTTTCAGGATTCTCTCTGCAGTGTTTTATCCCGCATTCATTTCGATTGCCCTGACTGTCTGTGAAGAGATTGCGCCTGAAGGAGAAAAACAGGATTACATTACAAAAATATTGCTTGGAATATCTGTCGGAAGCATTGTCGGCCTTCCAATAACGACAGGTCTTGGAACAATATTCGGATATCAGATTGCAATGTTTTGGATATTTGCAATTAACTTTTTAACACTGGTTCTGATACTGGTATTTTTCCCAAGAATTCCCGGAAAATCAAAATCATTTGAACTTCCGATTTCTGATTTGAAATCAAAGGAGTTTGTCTTGGCGTCACTGGGTATAATCATGATGCCGATTGGTGCAAGCATTGTCTATAATTACATGCCATATTTTCTCCAGACAGTAAGCCATATCTATACCTATAAATTAAGCATTCTTCTTTTCATATATGGAATCGTTTCAATTTTTGGAACCTGGATTGGGGGAAAACTGATAGTTTACAGGGATAAGGCTACATTGATGATTTTTCAGGTAGTATGTGCAGCAGTATTTGTACTCTTCTATATGTTTGCTGATTATCTGATTCCTGTTTTGATACTCTTTATGATATTCGGCATTTTGGATGGAATGGGCTATAATCTCATTCAGTATATTGAAGCATCAGTATTGCCTGATGATCCAGAAATTGCAAACGGAGTATTTTTAAGTATTTTAAATGGTGGAATAGCTATTGGTATTGCTATAGGAGGGTTTTTGGTTAATGATTTTGGTGTGATGTCAATATTTGTCGGTGGTCTTATATTTTTAATATTGGCATTTTTCATGCTTTTTTACTGCATATATGTTTTGAAAATTAGTTTAAAATATAGTTGAGAAGTTAGATGTTGAATCTAACTTCTGGTGTGGTGTTTAAATTTCGAATCCGCCGTCTGCTTTTATGATTTGACCGTCGATGAATGCAGAGTCATCACTTGCCAGGAACAGTGCAAGATGTGCAATGTCTTCAGGTTGACCGCATCTTTTAACAGGACATTGGTCAATCATTTGTTGCAATGCTGCAGGTCCTCCGATACTGTCTACCATTGCAGTGTGGATAAGTCCAGGTGCAATACCGTTACATCTGATTTCAGGCCCTAATTCCCATGCCATGGATCTGGTTAATCCCATCATTGCGTGTTTACTGTCAACATATGCTGCAAATCCGTGGTGTGCTCCGAATGATGCTACAGAACAGGTGTTGACAATTGTTCCTTTTCCTTTTTCTTTCATTACAGGTGCAACGAGCTGTGTTAAAACTAATGCTGAGGTGACATTAACGTTAAACACTTTTGTCCATTCATCGACGGTTACATCCATTAATGGGGACATTGAAAGTACTCCTGCATTGTTGAACAGAACGTCAATGGTTCCGTATTCTTCCATTGTTGCTTCAAATACTTTTGGCACTTCATCAAGGTTTGCCATATCAACGATTACATAGATGGCTTCACCGCCTGCTGCTTTAATGTCGTCAACAACGGCTTTTGCTCTTTCTTCGTTTCTTCCTGTTACAACAACTTTTGCCCCTTCAGCTGCGAATAATTTTGCTGAGTCTCTACCCATACCGGATGTTGCTCCGGTTACGATTGCTACTTTACCTTCTAGTTTTCCCATTTTATCACCTTTTTTTCAACACCATGAAAAAGCCATGATGTTTATG
>NZ_JBGULU010000033.1:0-4732 GCF_045116495.1 Methanobrevibacter sp.
GTGATGTTTTCATTTGCAACTACACAATTTAGTGAAATTAAAAAAATTGTCAGCAGAATTATCAGTGATATGTATTTTATTTTTATGCTTTTCACCTCCTTTTTTTCAATTAAAGGATAGTTGTTATGCGAATTTTTGTATTTTATGACATATATTTATTTTCATATCTAAAAAGTAATTTTTTTTAGTAAAATTCTTTATTTTATTTAAAACTTATTATTTTTACTTATTTTAATATTTTATCTAATAATAATTTATTTTAACAATATGAACTTCTTTTTACATTTTTCAATTAGATATGAATTATTATTTTAATTTTAAAAGTAGTTTATAACTAATATAATAAGCATATTTTTATTATAAAGTATATTTTATAATTTATTTAATATTATTCTGTTTTATTATTCTTTTTTTATATTTTTTTGCTAATCGATAAACGATAATATTTATATTGCATGTCGTTAAATAAATATTATTACTAGTATAGAAGTATTGTCATTTTGTTGGAACGGTGTCCAATATTTTTTTCAATTAATGACATTCATATTAGTATCAAAATTTCAAATAATTAATTATGGAGAAATAAATTATGAATAACAAAAAGATATTAGTATCTTTTCTTTTAGTTGTTTTAATTGCAATATCTCTCGGTTCAGTTTCAGCAGAAGATGCAACTGATTTTGCAGTAGCTGAAGATGCATCAGATGTTGTAATAGCTGATTCTATTGAGCCTACTGGCACTAGCGTTGCAGATGTGCAAAATGCAGTTGACACAGCTAAAACTGGAGATACAGTTGATTTAAGTAAAAATGCAGAATATGATTTCACCAATCAAACTGTAACTATTGCTACTAGTGGTATCACTCTCGATGGTAAAGGTACCACAACAATTAAAGGATATGGTGATGGAAATGGTTTATTCGCTATAAATAAAGCTGAAAATGTAACCATTCAAGGATTTAAATTCATTGACACCAATCCTAAAAACGATTTCAGATATAATGGAACTACTGCAGGATGGGGTATAAGTGTTTCCGCTGCTCCTGGAGCTTTAATTAAAGACTGTGAGTTCACTGATTTTAACAGTGGTATTGTTGTAATGCAAACTACCGGTTGTACTATTGAAAACAACAAATTCATGGGTGGATATTCAACTAAATTAGCTAACGACCCTACTGTAAACAAAGAACAAGGTTCCAAATCATTAAACATTTACAGACAATCCTCTGAAGTTGTTGTCAGAAACAACTCTTTCGTCGGACCTATTCTTGATGGTGTATCCATTGCACAAGGTAGTGGATCCAACCAAGTCATCGACAACTACTTTGAAGGTAACTGTTACTCCATTTACTTCGGTGGAGCTTCTACTGCAGGTTCTGTAGTTAAAGGTAACACTTTCGTAAACTGTGGTTTCTTTAAAGAAGGCGACATCTTCTGGGAAGGATTACCTGTAGTCAGTATCCAAAAATCATCAGATAACATTTCAATTGAAGACAATACCTTCAAAGCAATTAACAAAAATATATTAATTGCTGCTGAAAAAGGTAATGAAGCACACGGTGCTCCAACTCAAATAGGTAATATTAACGTAACCGGAAACACAGTTGAAAAATATGCTGATGATGCTAAAGACATTGTTTTATTCCATATTTTAGTAAGAGACAGTAATTCTTTAGAAATTACCTCTCCAATTAATGTAACCGGAAACACTTTAGTTGATACTGCAAAAGGTATTTCAATCGTATTTGACGGTAAAGAAATTTTCTCAGCATCAAATGCTTACTTAAACACTACTTTAGATGCAAATAAAGTATATAGTAATGAAACTTTATACGACACAATCTTAACTGTGGAAGACCTAAAAACTTATGTTGGTGATAAAACTGTATTAAAAGTTGTTTTAACCGATTCTAACGGTATTGGATTATACAACAAATTTGTAAATGTTTTCATTGACGGCGCTGATCTTTCAGGAAAAACTGATAATGATGGTGCTTTAGAGTTTGATATCACTGCAAAATCTGAGGGTACAAATTATGTTACTGCAGCATTTTTAGGTGAAGGTAATTTGTATAAAGGATCTCTTGATACTGCTAAAATTACTGTTACTAAAAAAGCAACTACTTTAACCGCTGCTAAAACCAAAGTTTCAGGTAAAGTTAAAAAAGCTATCAAAGTTAAAGTTACTTTGAAAAACGGTAAAAACGCTATTAAAGGTAAAAAAGTAACTGTAAAAGTTAATGGTAAAACCTTCAAAGCAACTACCAATGCTAAAGGTGTAGCTACTATCTCTGTAAAAGTAACTAAAGCAGGAACTTTCTCTGCTAAAGTTAAATTCGCAGGTGACAGTACTTACAAAACTTCTTCATCTAAAACTGTAAAATTCACTGTAAAAAAATAGATAAGTAATATTTTATTACTTATTTTTTCTTCTTTTTTTAACCTCATAGTTTTATTTAATCATTTTGGTGCATGCATGTAAATCAAAGTTTTCATAATAATTTCATTACTTTTAATTCTTATATTAAGCATTTACACACTGTCGGCAGGTAATTATTCAAATTCACAGGTTTGCAAATGCTAATTTAAAAATCAAATTAAAGTTTGGAGGGGGAGATATTATTAACAAAATTAAATTCAGATCACTGTTGTTGTTAATGCTGATTTTTTCGATATTGCTGGTAAATGCGGTTTATGCACAAGACAACAGTACTGCTGATTTATCGACATCAGGTGATAAGTTTGATTCAATTCAGTATATGATTGATAATGCTCAGACCGGAGATTCAATTCATCTGGATGACAAGACATATCTTGGAAACGGTTCTGCAATAACAATAAATAAGGACATTTCGATTTACGGGTCAAAATCATCAAATACTGTATTGGATGCCAATTACAAATCTAATATATTGTACATTTCAAAAAATGCAAATGTTAATGTATACAATTTAAATTTTATCAACGGTAAGACCTCACAAAATGGCGCAGCAATTGACAATTACGGAATTTTAACAATCAGGGATTCCAAATTCATAGATAATTATGCAGAATGCGGTGCGGTACGAGGGTCTACTGGCTCTAAAATAACGGTTTACAATTCTTTATTTGAGAATAATAATGCAGAATTTGGTGCAGCAATCGATAGTTATAGTACTAATGCCAAAATAATCAATTGTACTTTTATTAAAAATCACAGTCATGAAGGCGGAGCCATCTATAACAGATTCGGCGATATTCAGTTAATCAATTCCAAATTCATTAATAATTCGGCTACACGCGGTGGAGGAATATACAACAACAGAGGATATCTGATAATTAAAAACTCCAAATTTTATTCCAATTCAGCATCCCATTTGGGAGGCGGAGTTAAAAGTTGGGGAATGTGTGATATTTATGGCAGTGAAATAAGAGATAATGTTGGTCAATATGGAGGAGGAGTTTACATATCAGAAGACACCATGCATGTCGAAAACTCCATAATTGAAAACAACAGTGCAGAAGAAGGTGGAGGTTTAATTTCTGATTCATTTGGTACATTAATAATTAAAAATTCCAAAATAAATAATAACTATGCAATATGTGGTGGAGGAATATCAAGTTCCTGCGGTCACCTGAATGCAACAGATTGTATTTTAAACGGCAATGTTGCTAAGGAAGAGGGTGGAGGAATCTATTCCACATTAGGTGCAATTGCTGGTGTTAAATTTACATTTTATCTTCAAAATGTTTCATTAAACAATAATTCTGCCGAATATGGTGGAGGTTTGGCTTTGGGAAATGTTATTAACAAGATGGTTGATGTTGTTTTAGCTAATAATTCCGCCGTTGAAGGTGGAGCAATTCATAATTCGGGTAATTTAAATCTCGATAAATTCACAATAACCTCCAGTTTCGCCAACACTGGTGGGGCAATATATAACAAGGGAAGCATAAATTTAACCAAATCCTCATTAAGTTGTAATTCAGCAGATAAAGGTGGGGCAATTTACAATAATAATAAGTTAAATATTTATGATTCCACTTTTAAAAATAATAAAGCCACATCAAATGGAGGAGCAATATACAATTTAGGAAATTTATATCTGGTTAACAGTAAACTTGATTATAATAAAGCCAGTTTTGCAGGTGCAATATACGATGTGGGCAAAACAACTGAAATTGATTATTCATCATTTATCAGTAACAATGCAGAACGTGGAGCGGCCATATATTCCAATACTAATTTATCAATATTCAATTCCAAATTCCAAAAGAATGTTGTTTCCCATAGTTTGGGTGTTATTGATGTTGTAAATGGCAATATAAATATTCATAATTCATTATTTGATTCAAATACAGGTTCTGATGAAGGTGGAGTGATATTTAACATTAACGGCACTATTCTGATAAATAATTCTCAATTTATATCAAATACTGCAGTAAGCTACGGTGGAGCAATAGACAATGCCGGAAAATTAACAATAATAAATTCACTTTTCGATAAAAACCAGGCATACGGTGCAGGAGCCATTGACAATGGTGGGGAATTAATTATTATCAAATCCAACTTCACAAACAATAAGGCAACTAAAAATGGAGGCGCAATTGACAACAACAATCAGCTTAATATTGAAGGGTCTATTTTTGAAAACAATGTTGCAGGAAATCAGGGCGGAGCAATTATTGCAAGAAAAGACATTAATTTAAGTCACAGTTCACTATTTGCAAATAAGGCATCTGCAGGTGAAGC
>NZ_JBGULU010000034.1:0-2987 GCF_045116495.1 Methanobrevibacter sp.
ATAAAATAATTATGTTTACTTTGATAATGAGTTTTTATAATAAATTATTTAGAAATAAGCAATTATTTGGCTTGCTTTATACATGCATGGAGATTTATTCTTTATTCCTTGCTTTCTGAAAATTGGAGGAATTAAGCTAGTCATGCAAGGCCATAAATTGCATACTAGGAAGGAGATAAATACATTGACGAAATAGTGTCCTTGAGAATTTTTGAAAACAGCGCAGAAAGCAGAAACATAATACCAGCATATCCCGAGTAAAATAAATGAAACAGCGAACAATATTATTACTTTTATTTTTAATATTTTTTCAGTTGATTTGCATAATTTTTTCTTATTATCAGGATTGGTTTCACAATTAATTTTAGAAATATCTCTTTCACTTAAAGTAACAAATCTGACAATGAAATTCATAATAATGCAGCATAAACTAGATAATATTATATTAGGAACATGAATAGCAGCATTAGTATTTCCTTTATATTTGTAAATTTCCCTCATAATGCTATCATTAAAGAATAAGGCAGTAAAAGCAAAATAGAATGCAAAGAATAAAATGAAAAGAGCAATTTTTAACACACGTATATTATAATCAGTACATGTATAAAAAGTGAAAATGAATATTTGTTTTATTTTTAATAATGACCAATAAAGTCTTAAATATCCTCTATCATCATGCTTTTCAGCAATGCCATATGGTGCATTATTTAATTGCTCTTCATTCATAACACAATCTTTATATCCAGTTTTTTTTCCTTTTATATCTCTTTCAGAAGTTTTGCTTTCATTTTTGGGAGGATTAGCAGGGATGGGGTTCTCCGCTAAATCATCGAATGTCTTACTAAGGGCTAGAGTTCCTTTAATGAAATAAAAGACAACTGATCCAATGAAACTAGCTATACAAGCAATTAAAACATATGAACCAAAATTCTTTTTTTGTCCTTTGGAAGAAAATACTTGCGAAGAACATTTAAATACTTCAATATTTGAATATTTATGTTTTTTATAGAAGCTTTCTGGAAGCTTTTGGCTAACATCTTCAGAAGCATCTAATTGTTGATTAATTGAATCTTTAATAGGGCAATTACAAGTATAATAATTAGTTGTAGCATTATAACTGACGAAAGTGCATCCTTTTTCACATAATTTTGTATTGTTAAAATAATCAGCTTGACGATCATCTATTAAGACATCATTACCATTTTCGTTGGTGAAAGGAGTACAAATATCATGATAGAATGGACTCTTACTATCAAAGACATCATATCCATCTGATATTGCTGCACTAGTTTTGCTTTGTAATGCTTGAATTAAATTCTCGATTTTAAATGGATTTGATACAGTTACTTCTACCTCTTTTGCTTTGCAATCATTTAAAGGTAAGAAGGCTCCTAATGAATAACTGAATAATTGATAGTCTACTTGATTTCCTAAATATTCTAAACTTAATTCTTTTAATGTATCTCCCTTTATAACCATTATATCTTCTTCAGAAGGAAGGCCATACTTTTCTTTAAGTATTTTTTGGCATTCAGATAAATCTATAGCTGAAGTTTTATCTTCTTTTTTTTCAGTTGTAAGTGAACCAAATAATTGAGTTCCTAATTGTTTAATTTTTTCTAATTCTAAGCCAACAGAGGTTAATTCTAAACTTATATTATTTCCAACAATAATTTGACTATTTTGCAAATTAAATATTTGACCAGTTCCTAAATTATTAAAAATTTTGGTTTCCTCATTGCTAATACTTATATTATAATATTTAATGAATGTTTCAAAGAATGTATTTGATACAAGTTGTTTAATATTTATATTTTGATTTATTGGATTGAAAATATTTTGTGTATCAAATGGGTTTTTTAAGAATATAAATCCTGCATTTGGATGGCCCATAAGGCAAGTTTTAGTTAATACTTCATTAAATGGGCATAATTCTACACATTCTCTTGTTTCTATTACATAAAATGGATAATTTTCTGTGCAAGTTCCATTTGTTAAGCAAACATCACAATCTTGTCCACAATTATCTTCATCAAGACCTAATTTCTCTGCTAAATCATAATCATGATAATAAGGAAGGCCTTTGCATTTATGAGAATATCTTATACAATTACCATATTTTCCATTTGGCGGATCATATAATACTAGTCCATATGTACCAGAATCTCTGCAAGAAGTACAATTATGGAAGCAACTGTTACCCCAATCATCACAAGAAGCACATCTTACATAGCAATTACTTAATTTGCAATAACGAGGGATATCAATATATGTTCTTCTTGCCCTTGGCCCACAAACAATTTCATCAGCTTGCCTACAATTACCTTCTCTTAATAAACAATTGTAACATACTAACTCATTGTTTATTTTTGTTGGGACTCCACCTATTCTCTTGAAATGATCATATTGAAATAGTGTTGTTCCTTTACATTCATCTTCGGTGAAGCAACTGAATGTTTCAGGCTGTGTCTCACTATAGAAATCTTCTTTATAATATCCATTCGAGCATTCAGTACAATTTTCTGTATACCATGGATTACATTTAAAGCAACCCTCTTTACATCCCCAAACTAAATTACAGGTATCATCAACAACATGATGTTCCCTTCCTTCAAAGTAAGGATCTGGATAATATGGAGTTATAGCTAACTGAGATTTATCAACACAGGTTCCATTTAAATTATATTTCTCCTCTTTATACTCTTTTTTACAATTAACACATTTCCAAGTATTTCTATCTCCTGCTAAGCAATAGCCACATTCGGGAACACATGATAAATTATCAGGATTTCTGAAAAATGGGGGGAAGCAATTATCACAATAAGGATTAGAACGACAAACTTTACATTCTTTTACTGCACAAGGACAACATTTTTGCATTCCTTCTGATTCTTCTAAGGTAAATCCATTATCAACGCAATCATTATGACATGAGCCAGGGATACCATTACCTATTGTTTGATTACAATAGAAATAAAGATCTTTTT
>NZ_JBGULU010000035.1:0-10313 GCF_045116495.1 Methanobrevibacter sp.
ACCGCTGCAGTACCTCCGGTACCTCCAATGTTATGGGTCATACCGATTTCTGCACCGTCCACTTGACGTCCGCCGGCTTCTCCTCTGAGTTGCCATACAACTTCAGCAGCCTGAGCAATACCTGTAGCACCTAATGGGTGTCCACGTGCCTTAAGACCGCCTGAGGTGTTTATTGGGAAGTCACCATCGATTTCAGTTTGTCCTTCTTCAATAGCTATTCCGCCTTTACCTTTTTCGGCAAATCCTAAGTCTTCAACTGCCAATAATCCGTTGATGGAGAAACAGTCGTGGACTTCAGTCAAGTCAATGTCTTTAACTGTAACTCCTGCCATTTCATAAGCTTTTCTGGATGCGACTTTTGTTGATTCAATGGTAGTGATATCTTTTCTGTCATGGAGTGTTAATGTTCCAGAAGCCTGTGCAGAAGCTTTTACATAAATTGGAGTGTCACTGTATTTTTTTGCATCTTCGGCAGGCACCATTACAATTGCTGCTGCTCCGTCACTTACAGGGGAACAGTCAAGAAGTGTCAATGGATCTGCAACCATAGTGGAATTGATTACTTTATCAACAGTTACTTCGAATGGGAACTGTGCATTCGGGTTTTTGGATGCGTTTTTGTGGTTTACTACGGAAAACTGTGCAAGTTGTTCACGGGTGGTTCCGTATTCATACATGTGTCTTTTTGCAATCATTGCATATAATGACGGGAAAGTAGCTCCCTGCTGTGCTTCCCATTCCTGGTCGGATGCTGTGGCAATAGCCGGGGTAGCATCAACGACATCAGTCATCTTTTCCACACCTGCGGAAATTACTACATCATGAAAACCGGATGCAACCGCCATGATTCCCTGTCTTAATGCCAATCCTCCTGATGCACATGCAGCTTCAACTCTTGTGGTTGGAACCGGATTAAGACCTACATGGTCGGAAATAAGTGCTGCAATATGTTCCTGTTCTACAAATAGACCAGAGGACATATTTCCAACAAACATTGCTTCAATATCATTTCCATCAATGCCAGCATCCACCAAAGCCTTTACACCAGCCTCAGCAATCAAATCCCTAAAGGAAGAATCCCATAATTCACCAAATTTAGTTTGTGAAACTCCGATAATCGCAACATCTCTCATATTTAAGCCCCCTTACATTTTAATTTTGCCTTTGAATTTAGCATAAACAGCATAATCAACATATTTTTTATCATTAATGATTTCCTGTGTTTTTGGAGCTAAATTTCTTCTTTGTTCTATTTCATCTTTTACAGTTATTGAGAATCCATCACTTCCTGCACCTGAACCGTATGAGATAACAAAGATTTTATCTCCAGGGTCAGCTACATCCAAAATATTGGATAATGCTAAAGGAACTGCACCTGAATAGGTATTTCCAATGTTTGGAGTTAAAAGTCCCTGTTTAATCTGTTCTGATGTGAAACCTAATTTTTTACCTGCCCTGAGGTAAAATTTACCGTTAGGCTGATGGAAACATGCGTAATCATAATCTTCAGGTTTTGTATCTGTTTCATCCAATAACATTTTTGCTGCACTTAAAACATGCTTGAAGTATGCAGGTTCTCCTGTAAAACGACCTCCGTGGGACGGATAGTCCTGACCTTCCCTTCTGTAGAAATCAGGAGTGTCTGTTGTAAAACTGCAGGTATGTTCAATGTCAGCTATTGTGTTTTCTTTTCCTATAATGTATGCTGCACCACCGGCAGATGCGGTGTATTCCAAAGCATCTCCAGGAGCACCTTGTGATGTGTCAGCGCCAATAGCCAAACCGTATTCAATCATTCCGGATTCAACTAAACCCATTGTCATTTGAATGCCTGCGGTTCCTGCCTTACAAGCAAATTCCAAATCGGCTGCAGTCAATTTTGGGGTTGCGCAAACCGCTTCAGCTACAATGGAAGCAGTCGGTTTTACTGCATAAGGATGTGATTCGGAACCAACATAAACAGCACCAATTTTGCTTGGATCAATTTGAGCTCTTGCTAGTGCATATCTAGCAGCAGTTACTGCAATAGTAGCAGTGTCTTCATCAGCAGAAGGAACGGATTTTTCATTAACAACCAATCCGTTTGACAAAGCTACAGGGTCATCACCCCATACCTTTGCGATTTCCTCTACCTTAATTCTATAAGATGGTACGTATGCACCATATCCTACTATTCCTACCATTAAATCACCTTAAATAATAATCTTGAACGACATTAAAAATTAATTTAATTATTAATATTTTATATTTATTATTATATAAAACTAACTAATAAATAAGTATTTTTAAACAAAATAAGAACTTTAAAAAAAGAATTGAATTCAAGATGCAGTTGCCGGGATTCGAACCCGGGTTGTAGGCTTGGAAGGCCCAAGTAATAACCAGACTATACCACAACTGCATTGATAAAAAGTGCGGCGTCCGGGATTTGAACCCGGGTCGCTAACGTGGCAGGCTAGAGTCTTAACCAGGCTGGACTAACACCGCATAAAAACTAACAACAAATAAACTTATGTTTTAATAATATATAAAGGTTTCGTTTTAGTTAATTTATTTGAAAAATAATGAAAAAAATGAAAGAATTAAATTTTATGAGCTATAATACAAATCCAATCATTTTCCTCATTCAGATATGCTTTGAAATCCTTAAAACCTGCAGTTTCAAGTGATTGCCTTAAAACATCCTCGGAATATATTTTCATGTCCAATAACTCTACCAGATCATCATATTTTTCCATTTCACCTTCTCTGTAGACTGCTTCATTGCAGATGAATATGAATCCATCTTTTTTAAGAACCCTATTGACCTCCTTCAGGTCATTGATGAAATCCGGCCAGAAATAGATTGTCTCAAAGCATGTTGCAATATCAAAGGTTTCATCGTAAAAAGGCATTTCGGAAACTGATCCCTGAAGCACATTGACAATTCCCCTATCGATTGCCTCACGGTTAAGATTAGTTGATTTTTCAACGCTGACATCGGAATAATCGATTCCTACAACCCTTCCGTTATCGGATATCTGTGCTGCAAAGCGTTCAATATTTCTTCCACCGCCACATCCAATATCCAGGATTTTACTGTCTTCGTTAATTTCAAAATGGCTTACTCCCCATTGAGCCATGCTTTCGTGTGACCTGTTCATCCTGTCCAGTATCTGATGGCCCAGTTCGCCTTCAGGCTTTCTTGCATTTTTAATAAGCTCCTTATCTTCAATGTGATGACCTGTATTCACCTTATCATTATCACTCATAATATCACTTTTTAAATCCTTTTCTGGTTTTTATGGCCTGTCCGGTTTGGAACTGTTCTATTTCACATGCTCCAAGCAATGCTTTTCCGTAGGCAAGCAACTTATCCTCTTCATTAACAATGAGAACTTCGTCCTTTGCCCTTATGTTTTCATCACATGTCACGACAAATTTGCAGAATACGCTTTTTCCGTCAAGTGCAAATGGTTCTGAGTCCTTGTTTACAACAACCCTATTTTGCGGATAAGGCATTCTGTTGTGCAGTCTTTTTGCTCCCTCTTTTGATAAAATCAGATATGAATCAGATGCCCTCATATTTACAATCAGAACCTTGCCATCATAGATGTGTCTGATTTTGCCTGTCTTTTTACTTTTCTCTATGTTAATGTTGCCGGTGAAAAGCGCATCGCCCGCTCCAACACCGAACTGGTAATCCGCAATTGCCTTAACCTTTTTGACATCATCCTTATGGTATCTGATTTCATCTGAAAAGTCGGATTTTTCATATAATCCGAGTTCCAAATCGTTTACAACTCTTTTGTGAATCAGTACCTGGTCATAGTATTCGACAAATTCAGAGATGAAATCTTCTGCAAATTCAATCGCATCAACATCACGGGTTTTCGGAGCATCATTCTGGCTCAGAGGATAGACCTCATCGATTTCCAGAGGTATCAGTCCAAACGGAATATCCAATACCATGAAATCTGTGTCTTCCAAATCAAGTTCCTTTTGAGCTCCGTAAACGTAAAATTCACCAAGTTTTCCTGAAACGAATTTGGAGTAAGGTTTTCTTGAAGGCGGCAATATTACCAAATCACGCTTTTTAGGCATTTGGCGAAGCTTTTCCAGGTGCCTTATGACCTCACTCCTGCAGAGTGATTCCGGACCGGTGTAGAAAAATGCTGACTTTTTGCTTCTAGGATCATATTTTTCCAAATCCTTTGAGTAGTTTCCAAGATGCCTGACTGCTTCAAGAAGTGCAGGGTGAGCTCTGCATCTCTCTTCTACAAGCTCCATCAGATTGCCGTCATAGATTGCCTGTCTGATTAACCTTAACTCTGCAAATGAAACATGCAGATTATGCTGTGCTATCAGCTCCCTTCTTTTTTCTTTAGGCATTGCCCTTAAATCATCAGGAGTGTATTTGGTACAGACTTCACATGAACATGGCATTTCCTGCAGGTTTTCAAGCTTGTATGTTCCCCTTGTTGACAAAAGCCTGTCATCCTCAGCATATAAGATATATGCCGCTGAATCAAACAAATCACAACCCATTGCAACGCACAGGGCAAAAATCATAGGATGTCCTGCCCCCATCAGATGGCGGGGAACGGTATCTGACAGTTCAGCCATTGAGTTCATCACAACATCAACAAGATCCTTGTAGTGATAGGACTCCATTAAAGGAACAACCGCCCCTATAGGGTACAGGTCGGCGTCAAGCTTTGACAATTCCCTTGCACATTCACGTCTGAGGTCTAGAAATGTTGAACCCTGAACTACAGAGTTTAAAAGCATTTCCATGTTCTGTTCTTTTTTATATGCAACAGCTTCCCTTGCCCTTTCCAGAGTAATTTCCAAGTCACTTTCTGCCTTTTCACGGTCAACGAAAGGAGCTGTCGGAATGTCAAGACTTGTTCCTATGTCTGTTTTAATCAGTTCCTGAAATTCAATGACTTCCTTGTTTGTGATTTCAACATCCCCATAGACGGACAGCTGGAAAGATCCTGAATCAGTCATAATCGGGCCGTCAAAGTGAATCAGCTCATGCAATCCTTTCTCGATTGCCTCTTTTTTCAAATCTTCATCCTTATAAATCAGATATGCATTGGTAATGACAATATCAGCCCCATATTTTCCAACATCAATTTCCTGTTTACGCGGATGAATAACAGGCATCAATGCAGGTGTTTTGACATCACCATGTTTTGTTTTCAAAACGCCTACACGCCCCATATTATCTTTAGCTTTAATTTCAAACATCATTTAACCTTAATAATTTAATTAATCGAACCTAATTGATAAAACGTGGAATTTGAAAAAAATTAAGTTCTAAAAAACACACCTCTAAAATCAGTTAGAGTGTCAATACTACCTACTTTAACATTAAGTTAGAAATTATTTAAATTTTGCTCATCGAAGGATTTAAAAATAAACTGAAACTATTAAAAAAAAATCATTCTGCGAAATTGCCTTGGATTCACTAAATTATTAAACCATGAAAAACTAAAATACTTCCAGATATAATGAGTTACGAAAACAATGCAAGAGTAATTAATGACGATATTTTTGATTTGGTCAATCAATGTTTCAGTCAGGAAAGAAGTGGTCGAAATATTGAAGGAAGGGTTAATTTTTTTGATACTTATAACAATTATTTTGTTTTAACAGATGATGGATCCTATTCTATTAATTCAAAAGAAATAAATCATAAAGTTGAGACATTACATACATCTACCGGTGCAATAAGTGAGTCATTTGAGAAATTTATCAAACCGATGAAGTTCAATTATGATAAAGACATTGCAATTCTGGACATCTGCGCCGGAATAGGATACAACACTTCCGCCGCAATAGCTGACTTCATCAAAAATTCAAACGATTCCAATTTGAAAATCGATATGGTTGAAATATCCAAGGCTACCCTTGCATGCGGCCTTTTGGTGCCGTCCCCGATTAAAGAACATGACATTACAAAAAAGGCCATTGAAGATGAACTTATCAAACAGGACTATGCGGCATTAAGTTTAGAAACCGCCGAAATTCCTCAAAACATTGACATCAACGTCTTCATCGAAGATGCAAGACAGACCGTTCAGAATCTTGAAAGCAACAGTTACGATGCAATATTTTTAGATCCGTTCAGCCAGAATATGGCTCCGGAATTATTTTCACTTGAATTTTTCAAACAGTTCAGGCGCCTAATAAAAGATGACGGCATCGTTGCAACCTACACCTCTGCAGCACCAATCAGAGCTGCCTTTATCGATGCAGATTTCTATATAGGCTTGGGACCTATATTCGGAAGAAAGCAGGGCGGAACACTGGCAAGCCCAAATCCGCTGATGCTTGAAACATCACTTCCAAAAAATGATGAAATAAGGATTGCACTGTCGGATGTCGGAATACCGTTTAGGGATCCTAACCTGAATGACAGCAGCGACGTTATTTTACAGAGAAGAACTGATGAGCGCCATGAGGCAAGACATACTACCAAAATATCATCTGCAGTTAAAACACCAATATTTCTCGGCCAGGAAATGGATGATGAAAAACTCAAAAGGCGCGTTGAGAGAAACCTTGCCAAAATGAACATACCTTCAACAACCTCTGATGAAGCATACTACATTGTTGAAGTTGAAAATAACTACACCGAAAAACAGGATGAAAAAAATAACTCAAGAAACAGAATTCTTGATATGAAAAAAAGATTAAAAAAAGTTAAAAGTGGAAAATTATAATACTACATATTTTCCGCTTGTTAAAGTGTACGCATCAGCCTTGGTACATGCCTTGGTTGGTGTAATGACTTTCAGGTTATCAATACTTCCACCATGAATATGTCCGAATACAGACCAGTCACAGTCACAGTTTGCACAGACAATTATACCTTCAGCACTGCTTCCTTCCTTATTACCTGTTGCAGGGAAAACACCGTAATCAGTATATTCATTTCCTGCAAAGAAGATTCCCCAGTACAGTTCATGACTGCCACAGTAAGGGCATGTTCTGTCAAATTCTGTTACATAGAAAGTATATCCGTACTTGCTTAGCTCTCCGGAAGAAGAGGCCCTACCAATAGCCAAAAGGGAATATCCGTCTTCTGAAACACCATACTTATTATATGTTGTTCCAACATTTGACTTGATGACCTCAATTGTTTTTGTGGTTGAATAACCGTTTCTCAAATCTTTACATGACACCTTATAGGTACCTGCCGAAAGATTGAAATTAACACTGGCCGCACCATAACTATTTGTCTTTACGGTTTTTGTAACATTATTAAGGGTAATTTCCATATTTGTATTCTTTGCAAGACTGCCGTCGTTATTTACAAGTGTTGCAGTGAATACTGAAGTCTTGTTTTCAGCCGCTACAATGTTGCTTGCCTTGATGGTAGGATCATTAACAGTAATCTTTGTCTTAAGGTATGACTGTGTATAAGGGTCATATGATGAAAATGTGTAGGTTCCTTTAGCCAGTTTGAATTTTACACTAGCTACACCATTTGCATCAGTCTTTGCAACTTTTTTAACACCTTTGATGTATACATAAACCTTAGCGTTCTTTACCAGCTTTTCATTCTTGTAGATAGTGACCTTGAATGTTGAAGTCTTATCTGAAAACACTGTCATTTTCTTTGCAGTCATTGTCGGTGAAATCTTGACTGTGTTAGTCGCCTTTTCACCGGTTACAGGATTTATGGAAGTCATTTTAAATGTGGACGGATCTGAAATAATTGCCAGCTTAGCCACACCTTTTGAATTGGTCTTTACATTAAAAGTAAAACCATGAGCTTTGAATTTAATATATTTTTTAACCAAAGGTTTTCCATCCTTACCGTAGAATGTTGCAGAAAATGTTCTGGAACTCAAATAATGTTTTGTAACATCACTTGCAATCACTGATGTCTTGACGGTAACCCTGTTTGATATCTTATATCCTTTCGGATGAACCGCCCATACTACATAGTCTCCAACCTTCAAATTAAGTTCAAGAGACGCCACACCTTTTGAATTGGTTTTTTTAGTATAGGTTTTATTGTTAAGAATAAACTTAACGTTGGTATTTTTCAAAGGTGTTCCATCACTGTTAAAAAATGTAGCGGAATACTTTTTAGTATTTGAATAGGTTTTAGTTACATTTTTTGCTGTGATTAACGGCAGCACTTTAACATTTGACTTGTCTACAGTACCCTCATATGATGCTGAAACCACATAATTGCCAGCAGTCAAATCCAGAGGCACTGAAACCCTGCCGTCCTCATCAGTATTTTGAGTATAACTAACACCATTAATATATAAACTAACGGATGCATTCTCTACCGGATCATTATTTCTGGATAAAACAACAGTATAATTCGATCCGCTGTAATATGAGCTTGACTCGCTGGTCAATACATATTTCGCATCAGCACCTGTAGTTTGAATACTTTCACTTAATGATAATGGACTTTCACTCCCCGAAGGAGGTTCCACATCAACTTCTTCAGCAAGCATATCATCAGTTGAATTTGTATCGACTGCAGCAACTGCAGAAATTGACAACATGAATGCCAAAGTTATTAAAAATAACTTGAATTTTTTATTAAACATAAACGTTAACTCCATTTAACATTTGTTCGTAATATCTTTTATTGTACTTTTTCTATAAAAAGCTTTTGATTTTCTAAAAAAGCTCAAATAAGTTTAATTTATAAAAAATAAACAATTACAAGTTTATAAATAGTTTAAATAGCTTAAAATAATCTAAACTATTAACAAAAGATAAATTTTAACTGAAAATAAAATCTTTAATTTTAATAATAGTTTACTAAACTCTTATTACATTTCATCTAATCTAGTGAGATATTATCACATTTTAGTAAAACTTTGAAAATTACAAAAGAAATTTTATAAAATATTATTAAAAAGCTAATGTAAACTTCTTTGATTTGGATTTAAAGCTCAAATATTAAAAAAAGATAAAAAAAGAAAAATGTGTTGGAAATGCTATTCCACCGTTACACATTTTGCTAAATTTTTTGGCTTGTCAGGGTCATGTCCCTTTTCAAGAGTAATATAATATGCTATCAGTTGCAATGGTACAATATATACCAATGGTGCAATAATCTCTTTTACATCAGGATTTATTGGAATGACAACATCTGCCTTGGCATTTAGTGATTCATCACCAGCAGCACCAAGTGCCAATACATTTGCTCCACGGGATTTGACCTCTTCCAGATTACTCATGGTTTTTCTGTAATTGTCACCCGGAGGTATTATGACAACAACCGGAATTCCTTCATCAATCAATGCCAAAGGACCGTGCTTAAGTTCTCCGGCAGCATATCCTTCACCATGAATATATGAAATCTCCTTAAGTTTCAATGCACCTTCAAGTGCTGTCGGATAGGAATAACCCCTTCCGAGATAGAAGAAATCACGTGCATAGTTGTATCTTTTTGAAAGTTCCTTGATAAACTTATCCTGCTCCAATACTTCATCAATAAATGCAGGAACCTTTTCAAGTTCATTAAGCAATTCCTTGTTTTTTGAAAGCAATGCTGCAAACAGATAGATTGAAGTAAGCTGAGCCACATATGTTTTTGTTGCTGCAACTCCAATTTCAGGACCTGCCTGGGTTTGAATAACATAATCCGCCCTTCTGGTTATTGCAGAGCCTGCAACATTAACGATTCCCAATGTCTTTGATGTCTGGTTGGCCACGTCAAGTGCCTTGAGTGAATCAGCTGTTTCACCTGATTGAGATATGAAAATAACTAATGTTTTATCATTTAAAGTATTAGCAGAGTATTTGAACTCTGATGCCAGAATGACATCTGTAGGAATTCCTGCAAGTGATTCTATTAAGTATGTTCCGGTCAGTGAAGCGTGATATGATGTTCCACATGCAACAAAGCATACCCTTTGCAGGTCTCCAACCTCATCAATGATTTCCTGGATGTTTTCCTTTTGAGTCAATGTGTTGGTGACTGCGATATCCTGTTCATTAATCTCCTTAATCATGAAATGGTCATAACCTTCCTTTTCAGCCATTTCAGGAGTCCAGTTGATGGTTTCAATTTCCTTGTTTACTACATTGTCAAACTCATCGTGAACTATGACACCGTCCCTGTCAACAATGACAATTTCACCCTTTTCAGGATAGATTATATCCTTTGCATATTTTAATATAGCCGGAGAGTCAGATGCAAGATAATATCCGTTTTCACCCAAGCCCACAATTAATGGTGAGTCCTTACGGGTTGCAACAATCTTATTCGGTTCCTTTGTGGAAATTGCAGCAATCGCATAGGCTCCTTCAATTACTTCAATTGTTTTTCTAACCGCATGCTC